>NZ_FNOA01000026.1:16462-81735 GCF_900106885.1 Pseudomonas sp. NFACC14 | reverse complement strand
CAGATTTCCTTCAGGCCGATGCCGTAGTGCTGGGCGTCGGCCTCGCTGTCCAGGTTGAAGCGCTTGATCAACTGCTTGCCGATGTGACCACGGCAGCCTTCGGCGAACAGCGTGTATTTGCCACGCAATTCCATGCCGGGGGTGTAGAGGCCTTCCTTCGGCTTGCCTTCGCGGTCGACACCCAGGTCGCCGGTGATGATTCCGCGCACCACGCCGTTTTCGTCGAACAGCGCTTGCTGGGCGGCGAAGCCCGGGTAGATTTCCACACCCAGGTTCTCGGCCTGCTGGGCCAGCCAGCGGCACAGGTTGCCCAGGGAAATAATATAGTTGCCTTCGTTGTGCATGGTCTTGGGCACGAAGAAGTCAGGGATTTTGCTCGCGGCCTCGGCGTTTCTCAGGACATAAATGTCATCGCGTTTGACGGGCGTATTCAGCGGTGCGCCGAGTTCTTTCCAGTCCGGGAACAGTTCGTTCAGGGCGCGGGGCTCGAACACCGCGCCGGAGAGGATGTGCGCACCGACTTCGGAACCTTTTTCGACCACGCAGACGCTGATTTCCTTACCGGCTTCGGCGGCCTTCTGTTTCAGTCGGCAAGCGGCAGACAGGCCAGCGGGGCCGGCACCGACGATGACCACGTCGAATTCCATGTATTCGCGTTCCACAGGCTATCTCCTACTCAAGGCTCACAGTTTTTCTAATTGGAGGTTTGGCGTCGCATCCGTTGTTTCCTTCGCGAAAAGCGACGAAAGCGACAATGGATGAACCGCGGGTCTCTCTTAAGCGGCGCATTATATCTACACCACTCTCAGGGTCCAATACAAACGTTTGTTTGAAATTGCCGCAGCCCAGATAAATCACTGACGTACGGCTTATGACTGACCATTTTGCCGTATTGACCGGAATAGGTGTTCCGGTCAAGATACGGGCGGTTTTGCGCTCGCCGTAGGCTGACTGTTGGTTTCAAGAGCACCTCTAAAGACAGGGCGAAGGCAGCACAAAGTGACGTATTGCGCGGTTCCGAGGCGCAGTTTACACGCCGCGATAATGAATGACCCATCGGTCATCACTGACGAATGGTCTTCACTCCCGTGAGCAGGGTCATGTGTAGTTCATGCCGGCGTTTTTAGAGGTGCCCTTGCGCCCATGAGCATCAACCGCCAGGTTCGCCTAGGCGACTTTTTTTCACCGGAGAGTAACGAGGAATCCATGAAGGTTCTTGTAGCTGTCAAACGAGTGGTCGACTATAACGTCAAGGTTCGCGTCAAGGCGGACAACTCCGGCGTCGACCTCGCCAACGTCAAGATGTCGATGAACCCTTTCTGCGAGATCGCCGTGGAAGAAGCCGTACGCCTGAAAGAGAAAGGCGTGGCAACGGAAATCGTCGTCGTCTCCATCGGCCCGACCACCGCCCAGGAACAACTGCGCACCGCGCTGGCACTGGGTGCCGATCGCGCCATCCTCGTCGAATCCGCCGAAGACCTGACTTCCCTGGCCGTGGCCAAGCTGCTCAAGGCCGTTGTCGACAAGGAACAGCCATCGCTGGTGATCCTCGGCAAGCAAGCCATCGACAGCGACAACAACCAGACCGGCCAGATGCTCGCGGCATTGAGCGGCTACGGCCAGGGCACCTTCGCGTCCAAAGTCGAAGTGTCCGGCGACAGCGTTGCTGTGACTCGCGAGATCGACGGCGGCGCGCAGACCGTTTCCCTGAAACTGCCGGCCATCGTCACCACCGACCTGCGTTTGAACGAGCCGCGCTACGCGTCCCTGCCAAACATCATGAAAGCCAAGAAGAAGCCGCTTGAAGTGCTGACGCCTGACGCTTTGGGCGTTTCCACCGCCTCCACCAACAAGACCCTCAAAGTCGAAGCGCCGGCTGCACGTAGCGCGGGCATCAAGGTCAAGTCGGTGGCTGAACTGGTCGAGAAACTGAAAAACGAAGCGAAGGTAATCTAAACATGACTATCTTGGTAATCGCCGAACACGATAACAACGCGCTGGCTCCGGCCACGCTGAACACCGTTGCTGCTGCCGCCAAAATCGGTGGCGATGTGCACGTCCTGGTGGCCGGGCAGGGCGCAAGCGCCGTTGCCGAAGCCGCTGCGAAAATCGCGGGCGTGGCAAAAGTGCTGTCGGCCGACAACGCCGCCTACGCACACCAGTTGCCAGAGAACATTGCGCCGCTGGTAGCCGAGCTGGGCAAGGGTTACAGCCACATCCTGGCGGCCGCCACTTCCAACGGCAAAAACATCCTGCCACGCGTCGCCGCTGCGCTGGACGTCGACCAGATCTCCGAGATCATCTCGGTCGAAAGCGCCGACACCTTCAAGCGTCCGATCTACGCCGGTAACGCCATTGCCACCGTGCAATCGACCGCATCGGTCAAGGTCATCACCGTCCGCGCCACCGGTTTCGACCCGGTTGCCGCCGAAGGTGGCTCGGCTGCCATCGAAGCCGTCGGGGCTGCCCACGACGCCGGGATCTCCAGCTTCGTCAACGAAGAACTGGCCAAGTCCGATCGTCCTGAACTGACCGCTGCCAAGATCGTCGTTTCCGGCGGCCGTGGCATGCAGAACGGTGACAACTTCAAGCACCTGTACGCCCTGGCCGACAAGCTGGGTGCTGCTGTCGGCGCTTCCCGCGCGGCGGTCGACGCAGGTTTCGTGCCCAACGACATGCAGGTCGGCCAGACCGGCAAGATCGTTGCGCCACAGCTGTACATCGCCGTCGGTATTTCCGGCGCGATCCAGCACCTGGCCGGCATGAAGGACTCCAAGGTGATCGTAGCGATCAACAAGGACGAAGAAGCGCCGATCTTCCAAGTGGCCGACTATGGCCTGGTAGCGGATCTGTTCGAAGCCATCCCTGAGCTGGAGAAGCTGGTCTAATCCGGCGTCTTCACTTATAAAGAGCCCGGCCCTTTGGCCGGGCTTTTTATTTTCCGCACTGATTGTTTCGCTGCAAGGGGAGCGTATCGCCATGGATCTGCGTCGTTTGACCGGCTGGTCGTTGCTATGGACATTGGCGGTCATGCCGGGCCTGTCTGTCGCCGCCGGCAAATGTGAACGGCTGATCGCCACCGGCAGCCCGGACGCGCCGCCTTACCTCTGGCAAGACCCTCAGGACCCCAAGCACCTGATCGGCGCTGGCGCAGACCTGCTGGCGCAAGTGGCGGGCGAACTGGGGATCAAGATCGAGCTGCTTTACGCTGGCAAGCGTGCCCAGGCACTGGACGAAGTGCGCAGTGGGCGCATGGACCTGCTCACCGATGCGCCACTGACCAGTACGGGGCTTGAAGCGCTGGACTACGTCCACCCGCCCTTGCTGGAAAACGATTACCTGGTCTGGACCCGCAAGGATTCGGCACTGGTCATCAATCAACCCGAAGACCTCCAAGGACATTCCGGGGCCCTGTCGGAAAAGGCTCGTATGACCCAGGGATTTGGCGTTTTTGCTGAGCAGAAATTAACCTTGGTGCGCACGCCCAACCTGACCCAGGCTTTTCAGAAATTGCTGCTGGGAGAGGTGGAATATGTCCTGGCGGGTCGCTATTCGGGCCTGGCGATGGCGCAGACACTGGGCATGGCCAACGACCTGCAAGCCGCACCGCAACCGGTGGACAGACCCGGGCTGTTCCTCGCGGTTTCCCATAACTCCGCCTGCAACGACCCATGGTTACGCGGACAGCTGGCGCAAAAGATGACAGAATTGGCCGCGTCCGGTCTGACGGAGGCTGTGTTGCAGCGCAATCTCGAGCGCTGGAAAACACAGTTGCAGCCACCTGTCAGTGCCCCAAAACAGTAGGGAACATTAGTGACTATTCGACCTCTTTTCGCTGCCCTGGCCGTTCTGGCTCTGGCGGGCTGCGCAGCCGATCCGGCGCCGAATGAACAGATCCGCCTGACCGAACAGGCACTGCAGCAAGCCCGGGCCGTTGGCGCTACTGCCGACGAAGTGCCCGAATTGAAACTGGCTGAAGAAAAATTCGCCCGCGCCAAATCCAACATGGCCGACGAGTCCTACAAGAAGGCGCGCATGCGGGCCGAACAGGCTGAACTCGACGCCCGCCTGGCCGAAGCGAAGGTGCTGACCCTCAAGAGCCAGGAGCAACTGAACGTGCTCGACACCCGCATCAAGCGCTTGCGCAAACAGCTGAGGGAGGACGCCCAATGAAGCACTCCCACGTATTGGGCGGTCTGGTCCTCGCCGGCCTGGCCAGCTTGTATGGTTGCGCCGGCCAACGCAGCGAAGCGGCGCTCGAGCAGGCCAGCACCGATTTCCAGAAGGTCAAGGAAGACGCCAACGTATTGCGTGCCGCGCCCCGGGACGTGATCCGCGCCGGTGAATCCCTGGCCCGTGCCGATCGCTTGTCCAGCTACTGGGGCAGCGGCGAGGATGTGCAGCATTACGCCTACCTGAGCCAGCGCTACAGTGCGATCGCCCGGGAGCACAGCAATCAGGTGCTCAACGAAGAGCGCGCGGCGAAGCTCGAACTGGAGCGCCAGCGCCTGCAGCTGGCCCTGCGCGAATCCAAGTTGCTGAGTGTGCAGCAGCAGGGCAAATGGCTCGAAGAACAGATCATGGCGATGGCGACCACCCAGACCGATCGCGGCCTGGTAATGACCCTGGGCGACGTGCTGTTCGACACCGGCGAAGCGGAACTGAAGAATTCGGCCAACCGGGTGGTGCTCAAGATTGTGCAGTTCTTGCAGCTCAATCCCAAGCGCGTGGTGCGTATCGAGGGGTACACCGACAGCACGGGCGGCAAGCAGGAAAACCTCAAGTTGTCCCGAGACCGCGCACAGTCGGTTGCGGATGTGCTGGTGGACCTGGGGATCGATGAAAAGCGCATCCAGGTCGAAGGCTACGGTGATGAGTACCCGGTGGACGTCAACGCTACCGAGCGGGGCCGGGCACAGAACCGTCGCGTTGAAATTGTGTTCTCCGACGAAAAAGGCCAGCTCGGCGCCGCCCGCTAAGGGTTGCGTCACTGGAAAGCCCGGCCCCTGTAGAAGGCGCCGGGTTTTTTTGGCCCTGCAATCGATGCGCGATGAGTACAGTTAGAGCTGTCACTCCACTGTACTGTCGAGTAATCTGGCAACTGTCCCAGTACACTTCTAAACTGTTCCGGTATCGTTTCCCACAAGAATAAAATGCCCGTGAAATCGAGTGCTGCGTCATGACTAACCTCCTGCTCTATCAACGTATTGCTCAACAGCTGGCTGAAGACATCCGGCGCGGTGTGTATCAGCCCGGTGAACGCGTGCCTTCGGTGCGCAAGATGAGCTCGCAGCTCAACGTCAGCCACGCCACGGTGTTGCAGGCCTACGCGAACCTTGAAGATCAGGGGCTGATTCGCGCACGGCCGCAATCGGGCTACTACGTGCACCAGACACCGGCCCTGACGGCACCGACGCCGGACATTGCCCGGGTAGAGCGCCCGGGCCTGGTGACGCGCAGCAGCATCATCCAGCAGGTATTGGTCGAGTCGCGCCGCGAAGGGGTGTTCCCCCTGGGCGCGGCGGTGCCGAGTGTCGAGTACCTGCCTGTCCGGGCCTTGCATCAGCAGTTGGCCAAGGTCACGCGCTTCCACAGCCCACGGGCGTTCAGCTACATGTTCAGCCCGGGCTTCGAGCCGTTGCGGCGCCAGGTGGCGATTCGCATGCGCGATGCCGGTGTCGTGGTGGACCCTTCCGAGGTGGTGATCACCCACGGCTGCGTCGATGCGCTACAGATGTCCTTGCGGGTGCTGACGCGGCCGGGGGACTTGATCGCCGCCGAGTCGCCGACCTATTACGGCTTGCTGCAACTGGCGGATCTGTTGGGCCTCAAGGTCATCGAGATCCCCAGCGATCCGGTCACCGGCATGAGCCTGGAGGCCTTGCAGTTGGCGGCCAACCAGTGGTCGATCAAGGCGCTGGTATTGACCACGCGCTTGAGCAATCCCCTCGGCGGCACCATGCCCGAGGAGCGGCAAAAGCAACTGCTGCGCCTGGCGTCGGACTTCGACATCCAGATCGTCGAGGACGATATCTATGGCGAGCTGATGTTCGAGCAGGGGCGCACCAAGGCCCTCAAGGCCTACGATCGGCTGGACCGGGTCATCTACTGTTCGAGCTTTTCCAAGACATTGTCGCCGGGTGTGCGCATCGGTTGGATGATCGCGGGGAAATTCCAGCAGGAAATCCAGCGGCTCCAGACCTTCAGCACTCACTCGGCGTGCAGCGTTACGCAGATGGGCATTGCCGCCTACCTGGAAAACGGCGGCTATGACCGGCACCTGCGCTATATCCGCCAGGAGTACCGCAAGAACCTCAGCGCCTTTCAGCTGGCGGTGCAACAGCACTTCCCCGAAGGCACGCAAATGAGCCGTCCCAACGGCGGTTTCATCCTGTGGGTCAGCCTGCCGGGACGGGTCAATACCCAGGAGTTGCATGTACGGGCGCTGCAACAAGGCATCAGTATCGCGCCAGGGCTGATTTTCAGTAACACCGAGCAGTTCAATCACTGCATCCGCTTGAACTGCGGTACCCCCTGGAACCGTGAGGCAGAGCGGGCCTTGATGACGCTAGGGTTGTTGGCGACTCAATTGTGCCAAGAAACGGCCAACGGGCTCCTATAGAAATCAGCGGTTTAGCTTGATGTGCTTGTCAGCGCCTCATTATCAGGCGAGCATGGGGTTTTCTGCCGTCAGTACCGTTGTGTCTATGAAAGCCAATGTTCCTGTTGCCTGGATTTTGATCGGCCTGTTCAGTGTCTTCCAAATGGGAAGCGTCGTCGTGGCGGCTCCGGCGCAGGAAAAACCGGCCATCAATGCCACGAAGAATGCGCCGAAAAAAACCGCAGTGGCCAAGAAGCCTTCCGCTAAAAAGGCGACTGCGACGAAGAAAAAAAAGCGTGCGCCCATTGCTTCCAAGAGCAAATCCGCCCATGAGGTCGCCAAGACTCCATTGCCGCCGGCCAAGCTGGACCTGAGCCTGCCCCATGACATGGTCGAGCAGTTGGAGCCACCGGGTAAGGTTGCGCCGCTCAAGCGCGAACCGCTCTTGCCGTCCATGTTCGGAGATAAACCTGGACCGTTTCAGCTCAATGGCCGGTTGTTGAGCAATGAAATGCAACTGCCGCTGCGCAATCAGGAGCGTAACGAGGTGGAAGGCGCAGCGCTGGATTTCGAATTCAAGCAGTAAGCCTTCCACTGGACATGCAGCTCGTCGCTGACCGTTCGGTCATTTGGTCAACGGTAAAAAAACACGCAGACGGTAATTTAAAACGAGTGTTTTAGCCGTTACTCTGTCTTCTGTTACTCATCATTACCCGCCGCGAGGATGTTGTCGTCATGAAGTGCCGTGAAGGCTGTGGCGCCTGTTGCATCGCCCCTTCCATCAGCTCAGCTATCCCTGGCATGCCCCAAGGCAAACCGGCGGGAGAACGTTGTGTGCAACTGTCGGTCGATAACCTGTGCCGGATCTTCGGCCAGCCGGAGCGTCCGGCGGTGTGCTCGGCGTTCGAAGCCGACATCGAGGTGTGCGGCGGCAGCCGTGAAGAGGCTATCCGCTTGATCGGTTGGTGGGAGCAAGTCACGGCAGCGTAATGGGTCAATGAACAGATCCGAAATGAACGAACTTGGACAATAAGGAAAAAACTATGGGTTCGCTGCATCGTATGGCTGTGTTGTGTGGGTTGACCGTGTTGCTGGCGACGGCCACCGCCCAGGCAGAGGACTGGCAGGTTGCCAAGGAGAAGGAGGGTATCAAGGTTTCCCTCAGTGAAGTGGCGGGCTCCAAGTACAAGGCCTATCGCGGCGTGACGGTGATGAAAACCACCATGGCCAAGCTGCGCGCCCTGCAGGAAGACGTTCCCGGCGCCTGCGCCTGGATTCATGAGTGCAAGAGCCAGAAACTGCTCAAGCACGAAGGCGACAAGAGCTGGACTTATACCCAATTCAACACGCCATGGCCGGTGACACCACGGGACTCGGTGCTGGAAGTCACCACCGAGGAGGGGGCCGACGGCAGCCTGACCCGCAAGCTCAAGGGCGTACCGACATACCTGCCTGAGGAGCAAGGTTTCGTACGGGTGGCCCAGGTCGACGGCTTCTGGAAGTTCACGCCGAAGGGCGCGGACCAGATTGAAGTCGTTTATCAAGTCCACACCGAACCGGGTGGTGACGTGCCGTCCTGGCTGGCGAACAAGTTCGTGGTGGATGCGCCGTTCAACACCCTCAAGGCCCTGAAGGAACGCGCCGAAAAGTGATCGACCAAGGCCCCACAAAGGAGACCGCCCCCGAGGCGGTCTTTTCATGTGTGCCGTCCAAGCGCCCAGCGGAACGATTGTCCGCCGCTCAATGTCGAGATGAAGGTAAGCCCTGCCCTGAATTGATCAAGGAGACACTGATGCAAAAGTGGGAAATCACTTTCATTGACGATCACGGTGAAACCACCGTCGAGCAGTTCGACTATGACCACCAACCCACCATGGAGCAGGCCGCCCAACTGATCCGCGAAAGGTTGCTACCCGTGCTCAGCCAATTGGACCTCAACGACCTGGTGGACCGCACCGAAGACCCGACAGTCAAGAACCTCAAGTCCCAAAACAGTATCGAAATCCTCAGCATTACACCGATTTCATGAAACGTTGCCTGGTCTCGCTTGGCAGTGGCCACCACTTGCGGCTACTCTGCAATTGAGATCAGCGAAAGGATCGCCAAGGTCCGGTCTTGTCAGCTACATGCTTGTGTCCCGACGGCCATTTGATGCCGTATCGCTTGCAGCCTGAAGGCTTCACGCACGGGAAGACGGAAAGTCTATCCATCGGTTTTAGGAGGACGTTTCATGAGCACAGCCTATCAAGAAGACATCAGCACCAGCGTATTGCGCCGCATGAAAGAAGGCGGTTTCGATTTTTCCCGATTCCATCCCATTGAGTTCTACGCCATTTTCCCGGACGAGGAGCGGGCGCGCAGGGCGGCAGGTCATTTTCGGGGCGAATCGTTGAACGCGCAGATCAGCGCACGGGACGACGGGGCTTGGTCATTGGAACTGAGCCGGGTGATGTACGCCACTTACGATGATATTGGCGACTTCGAGCAAGACTTCGAGGCAGTTGTCGAACCCTTGGGGGGTGTTATCGAGGGTTGGGGCGTCAAGCAAGAGATCCGGCGCCTGCAGGCCTGACAGTCACTCATCGCAACCACAGCAACGGCTGACCTTTGTGTCGGCCGTTTTCATGTCTGTGAGCTAACCGAGGGTCCCTGTGGGAGCCGAGCTTGCTCGCGATGGCGGCTGCACGATCAGCATCTTGCCCGCTGACACACCACAATCACTTCCCCAGGTTTTGTACCTAACTGTATCCAGACCAGGCCGCTTCGTTTTTCCATGGCTATGCTCAGGAGAGCGACGCCCCTGCGTCGCAATGAAGCGGGGGGCGGCGGGTTGGGGGCATTTGCCGCACCATAAAAGTGCGCGGCCTCTCAATGGAGATTCCAACCCGTTGATCATAAAGCGTTTATGCCGATGGCACGGGGCTTGCGAAGCCTTGCTGCCAGGGTGACAAGGAGCACGGCATGATCCGCAGCGGTTTTGATGAAATGTACGATGCCGACGGCCAGGTCCGCCCGCACTATCAGGCATTTGCCCGCTGGCTGGCCGACACGCCTGACGAGCTGCTGGCGCAACGCAGGCGCGAAGCCGATCTGTTGTTTCACCGTGCCGGCATTACATTCACGCTCTATGGGGACGAGCAGGGGACCGAGCGCCTGATCCCGTTCGACACTATTCCGCGCAGCATCCCGGCCAGCGAATGGCGGGTGGTCGAACGTGGCTGCATCCAACGGGTCAAGGCGCTGAACATGTTCCTGGCCGACCTCTACCACGAACAACGGATCATCCGGGCCGGCATCATCCCCGCCGAACAGGTGCTGGCCAACGAGCAATACCAACTGGCGATGCAAGGGCTTGATCTGCACCGTGACATCTACGCGCACATTTGCGGTGTCGACCTGGTACGGGACGGTGACGGCACCTACTACGTGCTCGAAGACAACCTGCGTACGCCCAGCGGCGTCAGCTACATGCTCGAAGACCGCAAGATGATGATGCGCCTGTTTCCCGAACTGTTCGCCGCCCAGCGCATCGCCCCCATCGATCATTATCCGAACCTGCTGCTCGACACCCTGAAAAGCTCCAGTCCGCTGGACGACCCCAGCGTCGTGGTACTGACGCCGGGGCGTTTCAACAGTGCATTTTTCGAGCACGCCTTCCTGGCCCGGGAGATGGGCGTGGAGTTGGTGGAAGGCGCTGACCTGTTCGTACGGGATGACAAAGTGTTCATGCGCACCACCGACGGGCCGAAGGCGGTGGATGTGATCTACCGTCGCCTCGACGACGCGTTCCTCGATCCACTGGCCTTCAATCCGGATTCGATGCTCGGCGTACCGGGGCTGTTGTCCTCCTACCGTTCCGGCAATGTGGTGCTGGCCAATGCCATCGGCACGGGGGTGGCGGATGACAAGTCGGTGTACCCCTTCGTCACCGACATGATTCGTTTTTACCTGGACGAAGCGCCGATCCTGAAGAACGTTCCCACCTGGCAGTGCCGTAATCCTGCAGAGCTTTCCCATGTACTGGCGAATCTTCCCGACCTGGTGGTCAAGGAAACCCAGGGCTCCGGCGGGTATGGAATGCTGGTGGGGCCGGCTGCGACGACGGCGCAAATCGATGCCTTTCGCGAGCGGATCAAGGCCAGGCCGCACGCCTACATCGCCCAGCCGACGCTGTCGCTCTCGACGTGCCCGACCTTTGTCGAGAACGGCATCGCCCCGCGTCACATCGACTTGCGCCCGTTTGTGCTGGCCGGCCGCGAGACCCGCGTGGTCCCTGGCGGGTTGACACGGGTGGCGCTGCGCGAAGGCTCCCTGGTGGTGAACTCATCCCAGGGTGGCGGTACCAAGGACACTTGGGTGGTCGAGGATTGAGGAGCTGCCATGCTGAGTAGAACCGCCTCGGACCTGTACTGGATGTCGCGTTACCTGGAGCGGGCGGAAAACCTCGCGCGGATGCTCGACGTCAGTTATTCGTTGTCACTGATGCCCCAGGACGGGCGTGGCGACGGCCTGCATGAACTGGCCATGCCATTGCTGATCACTGGCACGCTGGACGATTACCGGGAGCGACACGGCGATCTGCACGCCGAGCGCCTGCTGCATTTCTTTGCCCTGGAAGCGGCCAACCCGGCCAGCATCTACAGCTGTCTCGGTTCCGCGCGGGCCAGTGCCCATGCGGTACGTGGCCGAATCACCGCCGACATGTGGGAAAACATCAACGCCACCTGGCTGGAAATTCGCGGTATCGGCCAGCAAGGCTTGAATCGCTACGGCATGAGCCGTTTCTGCGAGTGGATCAAGGAGCGCTCGCACCTGTTTCGTGGCGCGACCTACGGCACCATCATGCGTAACGACGCGTTCCGGTTCATTCGCCTGGGGACCTTTATCGAAAGGGCCGACAACACCCTGCGCTTGCTCGATGCCCGCTACGAAATGGCCGGTGACCAGGCCGACGCAGTCAGCGACGGCACGGCCCACGCCTACTACCAATGGAGCGCCTTGTTGCGGGCCTTGTCGTCCTTCGAGGCCTACACCGAGATCTATCGTGAGGCCCCGGGCGCTCGCCATGTGGCTGAGTTGCTGCTGTTGCGCGCCGACGTGCCGCGCTCGCTGCGTGCCTGTACCGAAGAAATCGACCAGATTCTCGCGAGCCTGCCGGGCACCAACGGTCGGCAGGCACAACGGCTGGCGGCGGAAATGGACGCACGCCTGCGCTACACCGGCATCAACGAAATCCTCGACGGGGGCCTGCATGCCTGGCTCACCGAATTCATCCCACTGGTCCGTGAACTGGGCAACACCATTCACAGTTCCTACCTGGAGGTCATATGAGACTCTCGATCAGCCACGAAACGGCCTACCACTATGACGATCAGGTTCGCGCCAGCATCCAGTACCTGCGCCTGACGCCCCACGACAGCGAACGCCAGCATGTGCTGAGCTGGCAGCTTGATTTGCCACGGCCGGTGCGGGCGCAACTGGATCCGTTTGGCAACATCCTGCACGTGCTGACCCTGGATGAGCCCCACGAAACGGTCATCATCGGCGCCCGCGGACAGGTGGATATCGATCCGTTGCGCGAAGCCGAACACGAGAGCCAGTCGGCGCTGCCATTCCTGCGCTTCACGCGGCTGACCGAGGCGGACGAGGCCCTTCGAAACTTCGCCGCGCAGCAATGCCAGCAGCGTCGCGACCGCACCGCGTTGATCGACCTGATGCATGGGTTGAACCAGCACATGATCTACACCCCTGGCACCACGGCAGTCGAGACCAGCGCAGCCCAGGCGTTCGCCGGTCGTAGCGGGGTGTGCCAGGACCATACCCATGCCTTCCTGGCCTGCGCTCGTAGCCTGGGTGTGCCGGCGCGGTATGTGTCGGGTTATCTGTTCAGCGAAGAGAGCGAGCACCTGGCGAGCCATGCCTGGGCAGAGGCCTGGCTGGACGACGCCTGGTACAGCTTCGACGTGACCAACCAACTGGCCCGCCCGGAGCGCCACCTGAAACTGGCCGTGGGCCTGGATTACCTGGACGCCTGCCCAGTGCGTGGCATGCGCCGCGGCGGTGGTGGCGAGCAGATGCATGCCAAGCTGGTCGTGACTCCGGCGCCGGTGATCACGGTGCAACAACAATAACCTCGCCTCCGTAGGAGCTGCCGAAGGCTGCGATCTTTTGATCTTTTGCTTGAAACTCAAGCGTCGGGGAAAAGATCGCAGCCTCGTTGTACTCGTCAGCTCCTACGGCTTGAGGGGACAACCTCGTCACAGTGGTAGCGGATTATTGGACCGAGGGGTGCTTGCGTCCCGCCATATGCTTCAAGTAACCCACCAGCAAATCCAGCTCCGAATCCGGCAACACCGCTGCCGAGAACCCGGGCATCTTGCCCTGGGGCCAGTGTCGCAGGCCTTGGGGGTCGCGAATGTAGCGCTTGAGGAAATCCCCGGAGAAGTATTCGGTGGGATTGAAAGGAATGTTCAGGTCAGGGCCGAACTGTGCATCGCCAGCGCCATTGAGCCGATGACACGCCAGGCAGTTCTTCTGGAACAGCTCGAAACCTTTATTGATCGGGTCGTCCTTGGCCAGGTTGGGCGCAGGTAGCAGGGCCGGGAAGCGTTCAGCCACCGCCGACAGGCGCTTGATGCTCGCCACCGCATAGGGCCATTGTTCCGGGCTGATGCGGCCTGCCTGCGGGTCGGTCCAGACCAGATAGAAAGGCCCGGCACTGGACTTGCCTTCCCCCAGCGACGGCCACGGCCTGGCCGGGTCTTCGATCGCCAGCCAGGCCCGGGCCCCGCTCTTGTTGAGTAATGGTGCCGCGGGCATTTCGGCAGCGAAGCCGTCCAAGGCAACGGCCTGCAGGTGGTCGTCCGGCTGGATGCCCGTCAACAATGACGTCAGCGGCACGGCTCGATAACTCATGGGTTTCTTGTAGGAAACGTCCTCAGCAATCTCGACCGTTTGAGCGTCCGGATGCTTGAGCAGTTCTTCGGTTTGCCAGGTACGCGTGCTCGCGCCCAACTCCAACACCAGTTGCGCGGCATACAGGGGCGTGCTGAGCAGCAACGCCCCGAACACAATGAGAGCTTTCAAGTCGATCGCCTTCCATGTCGAGGGGGGGCTGCAAAGGTTGGCACAGCCATCGCGGCTCGAACAGTGAACCCATCACATTTTTTGGCGACACAACGTATTGGATGAAGCAGGTGCCCCCGCGCAGGATTCAGCCAATCACCTTGGTGATATTCGGCAAAATCAACAGCAGCGTCGTGGCAAAGAGAATGAGTCCGGCTTGACGAACTTTCGAATGTTTGAACATGGCTGATCCGCCTTTTTTGTTATGTCCTGAAAACCAGCCTGCATATCCATGACAGCTGGCGTTGCACTTCCTGTTCCGACAAGCGCCTCGGCAAAACCCGACGACTAACTTGTACAAGGATTACATTAGGGGCCGCAGCCGCCTTGGCTTAGATCCAATTCGTATCAGCTTGGTAAATATCGCTATTAAAAAGGTATGAGGCCTAGTGCCACCTTCCTGCTGGCCCTTTTGCTAGACAGCTTGCCCTCCTGAATCGGTTAACCCGATAGCTCGCTACCGTTCGTCTGAGCGTGCCCGTCAACGCCATTGAGCGCTGTGGTCATTGAATCCGGCGCCGCTGGGCTTATGGTTGGAGGCGTCGCATTACCCCCGTGGTTTCGAGGATGTCATGACCCAAGCTTTGATTTTCGACGCATTACGCACGCCTCGTGGCAAGGGCAAGGCTGATGGCGCCCTGCACAGCGTCAAGCCGGTGAACCTGGTGGGTGGCTTGCTCAGTGCCCTGCGCCAGCGCATGGATTTGGACACCAGCCAGGTCGACGACATCGTGCTCGGTTGCGTAACGCCAGTGGGCGAGCAAGGTGCCGATATCGCAAAGACCGCAGCGTTGGTGGCCAATTGGGATGTCAGCGTGGCGGGGGTGCAACTCAATCGTTTTTGCGCCTCGGGCCTGGAAGCGGTGAACCTGGCGGCGATGAAGGTGCGTTCCGGTTTCGAAGACCTGGTGGTGGCCGGCGGCGTCGAATCCATGTCCCGGGTGCCCATGGGCAGTGATGGCGGTGCATGGGCGCTGGACCCGCAATCCAACCTGCAGGGCCACTTCATTCCCCAGGGTATCGGCGCCGACCTGATCGCCACCCTGGAAGGCTTCAGCCGCGAGGACGTCGACAGTTATGCGTTGCACTCCCAACAAAAAGCGGCACGCGCCCGGGCCGACGGTTCGTTCGATAAGTCCCTGGTTGCCGTGCGGGACCAGAATGGCATCGTGTTGCTGGACCACGACGAATTCATCCGCGCCGACTCCACCCTCGAAGGCCTGGGCAAGCTCAAGCCGAGTTTCGAAGCCATGGGCCAGATGGGTTTCGACGGCACGGCGCTACGGGTCTACAGCCATGTCGAACGCATCCATCATGTGCACACGCCGGGCAACAGCTCCGGCATCGTCGATGGCGCGGCGCTGATGTTGATCGGTTCCGAAGCCAAGGGGCGTGCCATGGGCCTGCAACCCCGGGCCCGGATCGTCGCCACGGCCGTCACCAGTACCGACCCGACCATCATGCTCACCGGCCCGGCGCCGGCCACCCGCAAGGCCCTGGCCAAGGCCGGGCTGCGGGTGGAGGACATCGACCTGTTCGAAGTCAACGAAGCCTTCGCCTCGGTGGTGCTCAAGTTCATCCGGGACATGGCCATCGATCCCGCCAGGGTCAACGTCAACGGTGGCTCCATCGCCATGGGGCATCCCTTGGGGGCCACCGGCTGCGCAATCCTTGGCACGTTGCTCGACGAATTGGAGGCGCGTCGCCTGCGCTATGGCCTGGCGACCCTCTGTGTCGGCGGCGGCATGGGCATTGCCACCGTCATCGAACGCCTCTGAGCCCCTTCAAGGAACATTTTTCATGACCGCTGCCATCCGTTACGAAACCGGCCAGGACCGGATCGTCGTCCTGACCCTGGACATGCCGGGCCAGAGCGCCAACACCATGAATGCGCGCTACCGCGAGGCCATGGCCGCTTGCGTCACCCGTTTGAAGGCTGAAAAGGACTCGATTGCCGGTGTGATCATCACCTCGGCCAAGCAGACGTTCTTCGCCGGTGGCGATCTCAATGAACTGGTCAAGGTCGGCAAGCCCGAGGCCAAGGCATTCTATGACATGGTCCTGCTGCTTAAAGCGCAACTGCGAGCCTTGGAGACCCTGGGCAAGCCCGTGGTGGCAGCCATCAATGGCGCGGCCCTCGGCGGTGGTTGGGAGATCTGCCTGGCTTGTCATCATCGCGTGGCGCTGGAGCAGCCATTGGTGCAGCTCGGCTTGCCGGAGGTCACTCTCGGGCTGCTGCCGGGGGGCGGCGGAGTGGTGCGGATGGTGCGCCTGCTCGGTTTGGAAAAGGCCCTGCCGTATCTGCTCGAAGGTAAGAAGGTCAGTGCACAACAAGCGCTGCAGGCCGGATTGATCGATGAGCTGGCCAAGGATCGTGAGGAACTGCTGGCCAAGTCCCGGGCCTGGATTCTGGCCAATCCCAACGTCGTGCAACCCTGGGATGCAAAGGGCTATCGGCTCCCAGGCGGCACGCCGTCCGACCCGAAGGTCGGGCAAATGCTGGCGATCGCCCCCTCGATCCTGCGCAACAAGACCCAGGGCTGCCTGCCGGCACCGGAGAAAATCCTCTGCGCGGCGGTGGAGGGGGCCCAGGTGGATTTCGACACTGCGCACCTGATCGAAACCCGCTACTTCACCGAACTGACCACCGGCCAAGTGGCGAAGAACCTGATCGGTACCCTTTGGTTCCAGCTCAACGAGATCAAGGCCGGTGGCTCTCGCCCACAAGGTGTGGCGCCTTATCTGACGAAAAAAGTCGGCGTGCTCGGTGCAGGCATGATGGGGGCGGGAATCGCCTATGTCAGCGCCCTGGCCGGCATTGCCGTGGTCCTCAAGGACGTCGACCTGGCGGCCGCCGAGAAGGGCAAGGCCCGCTCGGCGGCGTTGCTGGATAAAAAGGTCGCCCGCGGCCAACTCACGGCCGAGCAGCGCGACGCCACGCTGGCGCGGATTCAAGCGACCGACAGCAATGCTGACCTGGCCGGTTGCGACCTGATCATCGAAGCGGTGTTTGAAGATCGCGCCCTGAAAGCCAGCGTGTCGGCTGCGGCCCAGGCGGTGGCGGGCGACGACGCGGTGATCGCTTCCAACACCTCGACCTTGCCCATCACTGGCCTGGCCATGGCCGTGCCGGACCCGACGAAGTTTATCGGCCTGCACTTCTTCAGCCCGGTGGAAAAAATGCCCTTGGTGGAGATCATCAAGGGCGCGCGTACCAGTGATGCCACCCTGGCCCGGGGTTTCGATTTTGTCCTGCAGATCAACAAGACGCCGATTGTGGTCAACGACAGTCGCGGTTTCTTCACGTCGCGGGTGTTCGGTACGTTTACCCATGAGGGCATCGCCATGCTCGGCGAGGGCGTGAGTGCGCCGATGATCGAGACCGAAGCGCGCAAGGCCGGGATGCCGGTCGGGCCTCTGGCGATCTCTGACGAAGTTTCCCTCAGCCTGATGAGCCATATCCGCGCTCAAACCGCCAAGGACCTGCACGCAGAAGGCAAAACGCCGATTGAGCACCCGGCATTCGCCGTGATTGACTTGCTGCTCAACGAATACAAGCGGCCGGGCAAGGCCGCCGGCGCCGGTTTTTATGAATACCCGGCCAACGGGCAGAAGTACCTGTGGCCGCAGCTCAAGAGCCGCTTCGAGCAAGCCGATGGGCAGATTTCGCCCCAGGATATCCGTGATCGCCTGCTGTTCATCCAGGCCTTGGAGACCGTGCGCTGCGTGGAAGAGGGGGTGCTGACGTCGACGGCCGATGCCAACATCGGCTCGATCTTTGGCATTGGTTTCGCGGCCTGGACCGGCGGTGCGTTGCAATTCATCAACCAATACGGCCTGCAGGACTTTGTCGGTCGCGCCCAATATCTGGCCGAGCAATACGGCGAGCGCTTCTCACCGCCGGCCCTGTTGCTGGAGAAAGCCGCCCGGCACGAACGGTTCTGACAGACCAGGGGAAAGGGGCTTGCCTTGGAACCGTGTTTCAGGGCAGGCTCTGGGGTGTGCAATATTCCCATCATCGTGTCAGGTATTTTTTATGTCGCTACGCATCTGCATTCTGGAAACCGATATCCTGCGTCCGGAACTGGTCGACCAATATCAGGGTTACGGGCAGATGTTCCAGCGCCTGTTTTCACAGCAGCCCATCGCCGCCGAATTCATCGTGTACAACGTGATGGAGGGGCATTACCCCAGCGATGACGAGGTGTTCGACGCTTATCTGGTGACGGGCAGCAAGGCTGACTCCTTCGGCACCGACCCTTGGATTCAAACCCTCAAGACCTACCTGCTGGAGCGCTACCAGCGGGGCGATAAATTGCTCGGTGTGTGCTTTGGCCATCAGTTGTTGGCGTTGTTGCTGGGCGGCAAGACCGAACGCGCCACCCAAGGCTGGGGCGTCGGCACCCATCGCTACAAACTCGCCGCCAAGGCGCCGTGGATGAGCCCGGTGATGGAAGAGCTGACCTTGCTGATCAGCCATCAGGACCAGGTCACTCAACTGCCAGAAAGCGCGACCGTCATCGCCTCCAGCGATTTCTGCCCCTTCGCCGCCTATCACATCAACGACCAGGTGCTGTGCTTCCAGGGCCACCCGGAGTTCATCCACGATTATTCCCGGGCCTTGCTGGAGATTCGTCAGCAGCACCTCGGCGAACAGATCTACAGCCAGGGCATGGCAAGCCTGGCCCACGAGCATCATGGCACCACGGTGGCGGAGTGGATGATGCGTTTCGTCGCACACAAGCCGCAGGCCGAAACCACCCAAGGCTAACGATCACCGCTCCCACAGGGTATTTGGGTAGACCCCAATCCGAAACAACTGTGGGAGCGAGCTTGCTCGCGATGAATGCCACCAGACACCCTCGAAAAACGCTTGCCTACAACCATCCCGATCGCTTGAAGCTCCACCACAACGAGGAGCATCCCACCGCAATAACCCCCAGCACCGCGAAATACCCATACTGCCAACTCAACTCCGGCATGTCCTGGAAGTTCATCCCATAAATCCCGGCCACGGCCGTGGGGAACGCCAGGATCGCCGCCCACGCCGCGAACTTGCGCTGCACCACGCTCTGGCGCGACGCCTCAAGCAGCACGCCGACTTCGATGGTCTGGCTGGCGATGTCGGCCAGGGTCGCCAGGTCTTCCATTTGCCGCGTGACATGGATCTGCACATCGCGGAAATAGGGGCTCATGTTCTTATCGATGAAGGGGAAGTCGAGTCGCTGCAACTCTTCGCTGATCTCCACCATCGGTGCCGCGTAGCGACGCAGGCGCAACACGTCGCGGCGCAAGCTGTGCAGGTTCTGGATATCCCGCTCGTTCAGGGAACTGCACATGACGTTGCGTTCCAGCTCATCGATTTCGGCGTGAATGGCTTCCCCCATCGGCTGATAGTTTTCAATCACGAAATCAAGGATGGCGTAGAGGACGAAATCTTCCCCATGTTTCAGCAAAAGCGGACGTGCCTCACAACGTTGTCGGACGTGTGCGTAGGAGGCTGAATGACCGTTGCGAGCGGTGATGATGTAGCCCTTGCCGGCAAAGATATGGGTTTCGATGAACTGCAGCTTGCCGTCCTTGCGTATCGGCGAATACGTGACGATAAACAGCGCATCGCCAAAGGTCTCCAGCTTGGGCCGGCTGTGCTTCTCCATGGCGTCTTCGATGGCCAATTCGTGCAGGTTGAATTGACGTTGCAGATTGGTCAGCTCCAAGGCACTGGGCTCTTCGAGACCGATCCACACAAAATGACCAGGTTTGGCAGCCCAGGCACTGCCTTCGTCGAGGGTGATATTGGTGACTTTCTTACCGGCGCTGTAGACCGCAGCAGCAACGACTCTACCCATAATGGTGGTTCACTTCTTATTGGAAAATGGCAGTGGCAGGCAACGCTCAGCTTAGCGCGCCCTGTAGCTTGAGAGTCAGCAAAATCTGCGGAGTTCGGCGGCAAAAGAAAACCCGCCGAGGGGCGGGTTTTCCATTACGCGGCTTGTAACTGCCGGTCCATTGTCGCAATGCATTCACGCATTTGTTCACGGCATTGGGCGATGAGCCGGGGCATGTCATCCATGCTCAATCCGGCCGTAGGAATCGCTGGCAACGAGCGTATGAGGATGTCACCGCTGCGCCAGCGATCGAGGCGCATGTGCTTGATGTAGCTGCTGACGCACACCGGAATAATCGGGACCCCGGCGGCGATTGCCATCTGGAATGCGCCTTTCTTGAAAGGCAGCAGATCTTCGCCCAGATTGCGCGTGCCTTCCGGAAAAACCCAGATCGAGGTGTCCTCGTGCTGCAACGTATGGGTGGTGGTCAGCATCGACCGTCGTGCCTTGATCGCGTTGCCACGGTCGATCAACACATTGCCTGCCAGCCAGAACAACTGCCCGAACAGCGGCACCCATTTCAGGCTCTTCTTGCCGATGCACACAGTGCGGCGCGGCACTACGTTGCCGAACATGAACAAGTCATAGTTGGATTGATGGTTGGCGATGATCACGCAGCCGTTGGGCTTATCCACCAGGGTGTCGACCTGCGCCCGGACCCGCAGGCGCAAGATGCACATGGCCGGCAAAGCGTACAGCCTTGCGCATAAACGGCTGTTGTCCGGATTGAACGGTCTGCACAGACCCAGAATCACCCCGAGCACACCCGCCAGGACAAAGTGCAGGCCCATCAACAACATACGCAATACAAACAGCATCTACAGGCCCCATCGGGACAAAAGGTGGCGCAGTGTACGGATGTGCACTGTTTTCGGCAATTGCCCCTATAGAGGTAGGAAATGGATGATGTTTAAGCGCATGTTTCCACATTGCGTGATGGAAGCGGCCTAGAGCGGTTGCGGACTTTTAAACGACGCGCGTAGGAAAAAGCCCCGCTCTAGGGGGGGCATCTGTGGGCCCGCAGGAGCTGACGAGCGGAGCGAGGCTGCGATCTTTCCCTTAGCAATTGAGTCCGGAGCGAAAGATCAAAAGATCGCAGCCTCGCTCCGCTCGACAGCTCCTACAAGCGTCAGCCCATATGCTCCTGATCCAGCAAAATCGCAGTGTCCAGCGTCTCCAGCAGGGCCTTGCGAACTTTCAGCTTGGTGTTCTTGTGGGCGGACATGTTGATTTTCTTCAACTGACGGGCTGCTTCCAGGGCCGCGCCTCGCAGTTCCTCGGCCGACACCACCTTGTCGAGGAAGCCCGCATCCACAGCGCTCTGGGGATTGAACATCTCGGCATTGATCACCGAACGGTGAAACGCCGACTTGCGCAGGCGATCACGCGCCAGCTCGATACCGGCGTGGTGCATGGTCATGCCGATCTGCACTTCGTTCAGGCCAATGCTGAACGGCCCTTCCACACCAATGCGGTAATCCGCCGAGAGCAGCAGGAACGCCCCCTTGGCCACCGCATGCCCGGGGCAAGCGACAACGACAGGGAAGGGGTGCGACAACAGGCGACGGGCCAGCGTCGAGCCGGCCGTGACCAGGCTTACCGCTTCCTTGGGACCGGCGGTCATCACCTTCAGATCATAGCCACCCGACAGAATCCCCGGCTGCCCGGTAATGATCACCACCGCCCGATCCGCCGTCGCCTGGTCCAGCGCAGCGTTGAACGCGGCAATCACATCCGGCGAGATGGCATTGACCTTGCCGTTGTTCAAGGTCAGGGTCGCGATACCGTCTTCGAGATGGTAAGCAATCAAGTCGCTCATGACGCTATTCCTTGTAAGAGAAGTGTCGCAGACGTTACCCACCGCCGCAGGCCAGGTAAAGCACCGTGACTGACTCACCGGTCAGCCCCAAGCCCCGTAAACAGCCTGGCCCGCCCATCCCACCAAGCCTTCATCTATAGAGCCTTGCCTGTATACAGCCCCGAAGATTGGCCGGTTTGCCCTGCCCAGACGCGTTTGAAATGCCCAACGAAGCTTAACCGCATGAAAATTCTGAAAAAAACCTTTGCCATCGGAAAAGCTTTCGACTACATTAGCGCGCCTCGACAGACTGAACAGTTTGCCGAGATACGGTGAAGTGTCCGAGTGGCTTAAGGAGCACGCCTGGAAAGTGTGTATACAGGAAACTGTATCGAGAGTTCGAATCTCTCCTTCACCGCCAAATTCGATACACACAAAACCCCTGGTTTCCCAAGAAACCAGGGGTTTTGTGGTTTCTGCCGTCTGAAAAAATAGCGATCTCGACACTATCCGCCCAGCCCCTTCGCCAAACAGCATCAGGCAAATCTGCAACAGCATCGAGCAACAGCCGCCAAGCGCATGCCGTTAAGGTTCCCCTTTATCGACTGCATTGCTGGAGAGAAAACATCATGACTACGCGGATGAGTTTGGCTTCGAGCCTTCAGGCTGTCGCTTTGTCCTGGATCGTTTCATCGAGCCCCGTCTGGGCATCGGAAACAGTGACTCACGCCAATACGGACCTGGTGCGCCAGGCGTTCACGAACTGGCAGCAGGGCAAAGGCACGGTATTCGACTTGCTGGCGCCCGGCGCCATATGGACTGTCAGTGGGTCGAGCCCGGTTTCAGGCGTGTATAGCAGCAAGGCCGATTTAATGGAGCAAGCCGTAAGGCCCATCACTGCGCGGCTGGCGACGCCTATTTCCCCCACTGTCCAAAGCATTGTCGCCGAGGACGATGTCGTGGTGGTGCTGTGGAACGGTGAGGCAACGGCCCTGGATCGTAAGCCTTACCGCAACACTTACTTGTGGCATATGACATTCAAGGACGGCCAGGTCACCGAGGTACAGGCCTTTCTGGACACCTACGCGTTGAACGATCTTATGCGTCGCGTAGAACCTGCGAAGAAATAAGTCAGCGCTATGTGTCCGACATGCCGGGCACATCCATGTTGATCTTGCGCCAGGCGGCTTCGGCAAAGCTGTAGGCCGAAAAAGCGATCAGGCCCAGCGCCATCGCCATCAAGAGCACACCGCCAGCCGGCAGGTTCTGCAGCGCGTCGAGGGCGTCTTTCATGCCGGGTGGGTCCATGGCCTTGTAGGTCGAGCCGCTGATGCTCAGCAGCAGGGCGATTTCAATGAAGACGACGCCGCGGGCGATCAGACCGAAGCGCGATACCGGGCGCACATAGCGCATGACGTCTTCGTCCGCTTCAAAGTACTTCTCGAACGACGCCTTCCAACCCTTGATGATGTGAGCGATGCCCACTCCGAAGGGCACCAGGGCGATGAGGTAGATCAGCAGGTTCGAATGGTCCCAGGACAGCAGGCGTGCCAGCAGGTCCTGGGTCTGTCCGCCACCGGAGCCGCCGGAGCTTTTCAGCCCGCTGACGAGCAGGCTCAACGCGAAGAACGCCAGCGCGCCGTTGATGAGCCCGCCCGCCAGCAAGCCTGCGCGGATCACCAGGCCCTTGAGTTCCTTGCCGTGATGATCGACATCGCGAGTGGCCTGCAACACGCGCCATCCGGCGAAGGCGAGCAGGCCCATCACCACCAGACCCACCAGGGCATGGCCGAAGGGCTGGCTCAACAGCGTTTCCAGGCTGCTGTGGCTGTCTTTCGGATTGCTTGAGTCGCGAGCCGCCAGCAGGGCGAAGATACCCATGATCAGGTAAATAACGCCTCGAGCGGCGTAGCCACCTCGTGCCAGGAAAACGAGGCTTTGGTGTGGGGACATAGGAACAGATTCCAAAGAGGTCATACAGAAGCAGACCCATGGCATGGCGAGTGGGTTCGATCAGTGTGATAGCGGTAGCGGCGGTGTTGATCCTGCGTTGATTTTTAGAGTGGCAATGCGTCCGTGGCGAGGGAGCTTGCTCCCGCTTGAGTGCGAAGCACTCACAGGAAGGCGACACAGACAACCTGGCTACGCCGACTCAAGGCCTGGAAGTCCCTAGCCATTGTTCAACGGCAACTGCGGACTGTCCGGATTCAACTGCTGGCGCCTGAACTGCCCCGGCGGCTGTCCATGTATCTGGCGAAAACGCCTGGAAAAATAAGCCTCGTCGGCAAAACCGCACAACCTCGCCACTTCGCCCACAGGCCGTGTGCCATTGAGCAAGTAATTGCGCGCCGCATGCATGCGACGTTCGAGCACCAGTTCGGTAAAGGTCTTGCCGATTTCCTTGCGCAGCCAGTGGGTCAGGTACGTCGGCGACAGGTAGGTCGCCGCCGCCACTTTGATGAGGTTGAGGTCCGGGTCGGCGATGTTCTTGCGCAGGTATTCGGACATTCGGCCCAGCGCATCGCGTCGGCTGACTTCGGCGGCGTTTTCTTCGGCCAAGCGCTTGAGCGGCTCGGCGTACAAGGTACAGACGCTGCCGATCAGTTGCAGCAACAAGCCCTTGAGCATCTCGCGGGTACCGAATTGTCGATTCTCGTCCAGCGCGCGCATCTGCGTGATCAACGCGCACACCTTGGCGAAATCGTCGTCGCCGAGAATGAAGTCCAGATGCTCCTGGAAACGAAACGGCGAGAGTTCCGGCGCCAGCAGAATCGAGACTTCTTCCAGGTCCATCGGGTCGCACTGCAAATGTGGCAACAGGAACGTCTGGGAAAAATTGATCACCATGAAGTTGCTGTCCGCCGGGTGCGGAATCACATGCACGCGGTGAGGCAGGATGAAGGCCAGGGTGTTGCGTGGAAACGGACGCTCGACGTTGCCAATGTGTTGCACGGTGTCGCCACCGAGGTTGATCTGGATCTGGAAGTACTCATGGCGATGCGGGCTGGTTTCGGCGCGTCGGCCCTTTTTGTCGCGGATGTAGAAGTCCGTCAATTCGCTGCGTTGCTGCATGACATAAGTGGGGACTCGGCTCGGTGATGACATCTCCTGGGAATCCTTTGCGGGGCATGGCGGTGACGATGATTGTGACGGTGCATCTGGCCGATTTTCAAGGCGTTATACGATGACGGGGTTCCTGGGCTGAATTTTCTGTGGCCCGAGGATGGCGGCTGGTTGTCCAAAACGACAAATTCGTATTTATAGTATTTATCCTTTAAAAACAGTTACTTATGTTTATTTAGAAAGCGCTTCTAAAAAACTCAGCGATCTTGTTTTTTTGGACAGGTTTCTTGGACACGGTTTCAACCGGGAAAAATGATCTAACACCTCAGTTGATTTTGAATGGTTGTACGACCACTGTTGGGTCACGCAACCCGCCCCTCCATCCAAAAACAATCAAAGGTGCGCACATCATGAGCCTGTTCCTGTTTCACCCTGACCCTCCCGACTGCTCCTGCGACAGATCCTGTTGCAAGGCCTCTTTGAGCACCTGACACCAGCTGTTCGCGCCTCTCATTCCTGTAGCGATTGTTCTGCCCCGGCATCGAGGGCATTGATTTCGGCTGCTCGTAAACATTTCGACGCTTCTAACAATAATGAGGTCCACCATGTCGAATTCCCACACCTCCCAAATTGCCAGCGTCCGGGACGCCGCGGTGCCTGAGCGCCTGCCGTCGCGGCGGCGTTGGTTCATGCTGTCGTTGCTGCTGATCGCGACGATCATCAACTACATCGATCGAGTGAATATTTCGATTGCCGCACCCTTCCTTGCCAAGGACCTGGGCCTGGACAAGGTCGAGATGGGGCTGATTTTTTCTGCGTTTGCCTGGACCTACGCCATTGCGCTGGTACCCGCCGGGTTCATCGCCGATCGCTTCGGTTCCCGGTTCACCTACGGGGTGTCGCTGATCAGTTGGTCGGCCGTCACGGTGTGCCAAGGCTTTGCCACGGGCTTCGCTTCGCTGTTCGGTCTGCGCCTGGCGGTCGGTGCGATGGAAGCGCCGGCGTTTCCGGCCAACAGCCGGGCGGTCACGGTGTGGTTCCCGGCGCGTGAACGGGGCCTTGCCAGCAGTATTTACGTCTGCGGCCAGTACCTGGGCACGGCGCTGTTTACCGGTGCGCTGCTGTGGCTGGCGACTACCTACGACTGGCGCCATGTGTTCTACAGCACCGGTGCGCTCGGCATCGTTTTCGGTGTGGCTTGGCTGTTCCTGTATCGCGACCCGATGAACTGCAAGAAGGTCAGCAAGGAAGAACTCAAGTACATCGAAGCCGGGGGCGGACTGGTCAAGAGCAGCCAAGAGCGAACCCGGTTCAACTGGCGCCAGATCGCCGAGCTGTTCAGCTATCGGCAGGTCTGGGCGATCTGCATCGGTAAGTTCGCCAGCACCTCGGCGCTGTACTTCTTTCTCACCTGGTTCCCCACGTACCTGATCGAAGAACGTCAATTGACCATGATCAAGGCCGGGATCTTCGCCGTGCTGCCGTTCGTGGGCGCGACAGTAGGAATCCTGCTCGCCGGGATTGTCTCCGATCTGCTGATACGCCGCGGTTATTCGCTGTCCTTTGCCCGCAAGTTGCCGCTGGTGGTCGGCTCGATGCTGGGCATGTCCATCGTGCTGGTGAATTTCACCGATTCGAACGTGATCTGCATCGCCGTGCTGACAACTGCCTTCTTTGCCCAGGGCATCGCTTCGTCCTCGTGGGCGGCGGTGTCGGAAGTGGCGCCCAAGGAACTGATCGGGCTGACCGGCGGGATCACCAGCCTGGCGGCCAACATCGGCGGAATTGTCACCCCCATCGTGATTGGCGCGATCGTTCACAAGACTGGCTCATTTGCCTTGGCCTTCTGGTTCATCGGCGGTGTGGCGCTGATCGGCACCTTGTCCTATTCGTTGCTGCTTGGCCGTTTGTATCGCATTGAACTCAAGGCGCGCTGAGCCCGGAAAAAAGCTGTTTTTCTCCAATACGAGGCGGCATTCCTCCAACTTAGCCAGGGGTTGCCGCCGTACGCTGACGCTTCCATCAGGACTTTTACCAGGATGAACATGCCCGAGTATGTCTTTACCCCGGACCTGCCAGTGACCCTACCGGTTGTCGGCACTCCGCAGCGTTTTCCCGTCGGCCGGGTCTTTTGCGTCGGTCGCAACTACCCTTGGCCCGATACCCAGGGGGAATCCCGAGTTCCCCCCGTGTTTTTCATGAAGCCTGCCAGTTGCGTGGTGGAGGCGACCGGCGACGTGACGTTTCCATCGGTAACCGAGGAGTTCGCTCACGAAATCGAATTGGTCGTGGCTATCGGGGAGGGCGGCGCCAACATCCCTGAGAGCCAGGCGCTGGCCTATGTGTGGGGCTATGCGGCAGGTTTGGATCTGACCCGGCGTGATGTCCAGCGTGAGGCCAAGCGCAACGGTTTGCCGTGGGAGGGTGCCAAGGTGTTTGACGGCGCCGCGCCGATGACGGCCATTGTGCCAGTGTCGCGGGCGGGGCACCCCGGAGGCGAGTTGTGGCTGAACGTGAACGGTCAAGAGCGCCAGCGCGACAGCCTCGACAGCCAGATCTGGTCGGTCAGTGAAGTGATCGCCCGCATCTCCCAATCGGTGGCGCTGCGGGCCGGCGACCTGATCATGACCGGCAGCCCGGCAGGTGTCGATGTGCTGCAGCCGGGGGATGTCATCACGGCCGGCATCGATGGCATCGGCGAACTGGAAATGCGCGTCGGTCCGCGTTCATCTGACTGAATTCGAGAAGGGAGAATCCACATGTCCAACACATTGAAAGTGGCTCTGGTGACTGGCGCCGGCAGCGGGATTGGCCGAGCGGTGGCCCTGGGCCTGATGGCAGACGGCTACACGCTGGTGCTGGCCGGGCGCCGCCCCGAGCCCTTGCAGGCATTGGTCGAGTTGGCGGCCTGCGAGGGGCGCGAAGCCTTGGCGGTGCCCACCGATGTGCGCGATCCGGCCAGTGTCGATGCACTGTTTGCCGCCATCGCCGAGGCCTATGGACGCCTGGACGTCGTGTTCAACAACGCCGGCGTCAATGCACCCGCCGTGCCGCTGGATGAACTCACGTTCGAGCAGTGGCGAAACGTGATCGACACCAACCTCAACGGGGTTTTCCTGTGCGCCCGTGGTGCCTTTGGCCTGATGCGCCGGCAACAGCCCCAGGGTGGGCGGATTATCAACAACGGATCGATCTCGGCCCACACCCCACGGCCGTTCAGCAGCGCCTACACGGCCAGTAAACACGCGGTGCTGGGGCTGACCAAATCCCTGGCCCTGGACGGACGCGAATACAACATCGCCTGCAGCCAGATCGACATCGGCAACGCCCTCACCGAAATGTCCGTGCGCATGACCAAGGGCGTGCGGCAGGCCAACGGCAGCATCGCGGTGGAACCGATGGTGGACGTCAAGCATGTGGCCGACGCGGTGCGCTACATCGCGGGCCTGCCGTTGTCGGCCAACGTCTTGAACATGACCGTCATGGCCACGGCCATGCCGTTTGCCGGTCGCGGTTGAGCCAGCGCGCTGTTCATTTTTGAAGGTGTGCATGCGTGGCGAGCACGCCTGATTGCACTTGAATCAGTTTTTCCTATTACGAGGTCTCCATGAAGCCAGAAGTCTTGCAGCTCAGCCCGATCCTGATCCCTGAAATCAACACCCGGCTCAACGAGCTGTTCACGGTACGGCGCTATTTCGAACAGGCTGACAAACAAGCCTATCTACAAGAGCACGGCGCCAACATTCGCGGTGTGATCACCGGTGGGCATACGGGCATCAGCCAGGCGCTCATGGCGCAACTGCCCCAACTGGAAGTGGTGGCGGTCAACGGCGTGGGCACCGATGCGGTGGACCTGGCCTACGCCCGGGATCGCGGAATCCGCGTGACCGCCACCATCGGCGCGCTGACCGAAGACGTCGCCGACTTGGCGATCGGCCTGTTGATTGCCGTGTGCCGAGGGCTGTGCACCGGTGACCGCTACGTGCGTTCCGGCCAATGGCCCCAGAGCCCGACGCCACTGGCTCCGTTGCCATTGGCCCGGCAGGTGTCCGGCATGCGCATCGGCATCGTCGGCATGGGCCGGGTCGGTCGCGCCGTGGCAACCCGCGCCGCGGCGTTCGGTTGTCCGATCAGCTATACCGATCTGCAACCGATGAGCGACGTGAACCACACCTTCGTCGCCGACCTCAAGCAACTGGCTCGCGACAGCGATGCCCTGATCCTCGCGGCGGCCGCCGACAAGGCTGAAGCCATCATCGATGCCGAGGTGTTGCGCGCCTTGGGCCAGGGCGGTTACCTGATCAACGTGGCCCGCGGCAAATTGGTCAACGAGCCCGACCTGGTGGCGGCGCTGACCGCCGGGGAAATCGCCGGCGCGGCGCTGGATGTGTTTGTCGATGAGCCGCACGTGCCCGAGGCGTTGTTTGGCAATGAGCAGGTGGTGCTGCAACCGCACCGGGCGAGTGCGACGTTGCAGACCCGCACGCGGATGGGGGAGATGGTGGTGGCGAGTCTGGTGGACAGTTTTGCTGGGAAGGTGCCGCAGGGGTGTGTGACGGGGTGAGGCGCACATTGCAGAGGATGTTGTTGAAATAGTGTCGGCTGATCAGGAGGCTGCGCTGGTTGTCGGTCCCCGAGTCGTCAGGATGATCCGCACCGCCATGATCACCCCGACAAGCACAGCCGCAAGACCTGACGTCTCCAGAAGTGTCGGTAGCCGATCATGAAACCACAAGCCAAGTAGCGTCGCGAACAGCGACTCCAAGGCGATCAATTGCCCGGAAAGCACCATGGGCAAACGCCGGGACGCGGCGTTCCAAGCCCAGGCCCCGACAACGGATGACATCAGTGCAATCACGAAACCCCAGAGATACAACCCCCCCGCAACGGAAATACTAAACCCTAGGCTCGGCAGTTTGAGCAGATCGAGTGCTTGTACCGCCGGTAACAAGCACAAGGTGCCAACTCCGGCGCCAGCCATCATGAGGCCGGTCCAGGCCCCTGACGCGTGTGGGGGCAGCGTCAGCAGGGCGTGCTGGTTCAACCAACTGAATGCGAGCCACAAGACCACGGCACCGATTGAAAACAACAAGCCCATCGCCCACGAGCCCTCGCTTGCAACGGGTTGATGGACAGCGCCGAGATTCGACAGCAGAAGACCCACCGTCAAAAAAACCAGGGGGATCGCCAGTTTGCGCCATTGGAGGGTTTTGGTCGTGGCGTTGCCCAGCAATGCCAGCAAGACCGGCACCATGCCAATAAAGGCCGGGGTCAGCACCGGCCCGCCGAAAATGATGCCGGCGGCGATGCAGGCGCTATAGCCGAGGTAGCCGACCACGCCCAGGCCTGCGGCCAGCAGCACCTGATTACGGCGCAGCAGCCGCAACTGGGTCCGATAGAGCAGCACGACACCCAGGCCTAGGGCACCGGCGATCAGGAACCTTACGATCATCAAGTCATAGATCGTGTAGTCGCCGGTGACGTAGGGCGCAATGAAGTTCAACGCCCAGCTCAGTGTCGCGACTACCGCGAGGGCCAATCCGGTGATGAGGTTTGAATGGGGCTTCACTATCACGCAGGTTCCCCGATACACCACCAATGAACGTCGACTTCATCATCGCTCTGGGTTACATCGTGCCCATGTTCGATGAAGGATTCGGGCACATTCAAAGCAAGTCGGTCGCTCAAGCGCAGCGGTGCAAGGGTGTTGTGTTGCCCCAGGAAGCTCAGGTAGTAGTCACGGTCGTAGAACACCGTGACTTCACTTTGGTGAACAAAGGGCCAAACCAGCAGGCAGGCGACACGGTAGTAGCCTTGGCTGCGATCTGCCGCACGGGAAAGATGGGCGGCTGCTTCTAGCAACTGTTGAATACAGAAGGCCTGCACTTCGATGTGTGCGTGTGGACCCTGGACAAGTGAATTGATGACTGGGATTTTCCAATGCGCGTAGCGCTCGCTTTTATGGATGTGAGGGTAGAACCTGCCGTTGAATTTCGCGGCCCAGCGCTCCAGCGCTCGGAGACGGCGGGGGATACCTCGGAGTTTTCTGTCGCTGAGGGCAATTTGTCGCAAGGTGATGTCCTTATGCGATTCAATGGTACTGAGCGCATCCAGTGTAGGCCGCGAAACGATGTGATTGGAGTTCGCCGTGGTTGAGTGTGCAACTTGGTTTTTCCGCCCTACGCGGGCAGCATCCGTTTCGCAGCATGCCATAACGTTAGAAAAGGAATTCACCTTGGAACCCATCCCCACATTCCAAACCCGCCGCCTCATCCTCACACCCCTTGAACTGACGGATGCACCGGCGATTCAACAGTTATTCCCACACTGGGAAGTGGTCCGTTACCTGGACAGTCGCGTGCCCTGGCCCTACCCGGATGACGGCGCGCTGACATACGTGCGCGACCACGCGCTCCCCGCTGTCGCCGCCGGATGCGAGTGGCACTGGATGATCCGGATTGCCGACGATCCGCCACAGCGCATCGGCAGCATCAGCCTGTACGACCAGCCTGGCAACCACCGAGGTTTCTGGCTGGCGCCGCAGTGGCAGGGAAAGGGCTACATGCGCGAAGCGTGCGAGGCGATCAATACCTATTGGTTTGAAACCCTGGAACGCCCCGTCATGCAAGTGCCCAAGGCGGTGGGCAACCTGGCTTCGCGCAGGGTTTCGGAGCGCGAAGGCATGCGCATGATCGGGACTCAGCAGGGGGACTTTGTCTGTGGACGTCTGCTTAAAGAGGTCTGGGAGATGACGCGTACGGAGTGGCTTGAGAGAAAACCCGTCGTTAATGAAAGGGCGGGGAGAATCTGAGAGCCGCCAACCTCAATCGAATGGCCATTGTCGGGGGTATCGCTCCTCGCACCTCGTCAACAACAAGTAACAAGGAAGAGCACATGCAGCCTTCACTCATTTCCAGCAGAGCGTTTGTATGCCACTGAGCTTTCATAAGATGCATGCCAATGGCGATGACTTCGTGATTGTCGATTCGCGAAATTCGGCCACTGCGGTGACGAGTGCCATGGCCCAGCGGATGGGTGATCGGAACCGGGGCATAGGCTTTAACCAACTCGCGGTGTTGCTCGACTGCGACGATGCCGCTGCGCGAGTGATGTTCTGGAACGCGGATGGCTCCGCGCTGGACGTTTGTGGCAGCGCGACACGAGGTGTGGCGGACCTGCTCATGCGCGAAGCCAATGTGACTTCGCTGGTGCTGCGCACTAACCGTGGTTTGCTTGCTTGCGAACGTACCCCCACCGGCGACATTTCCGTCGACATGGGCGTGCCGCTTTTCGGCTGGTCGGACATTCCCTTGGCACAGGAACTGGACTCCGCTGCCTTGCCACTTGCTGGCAGTCCAGCCGCCTGCAGCATGGGAAATCCCCACTGCACCTATTTTGTCGATGACCTGGCTAGCGTTGATCTCGCGACGATCGGCCCGGCCATCGAAACCAACGTGCTGTTTCCGCTCAAGACCAACGTTCATTTTGTCCAGATCATTGATCGCACGCATATTCGGTTGCGCATCTGGGAGCGCGGGGCGGGTATCGCGCTGGGGTCGGGGTCCTGTTCGTGCGGTGCGGTTGTCAATGGGATTCGTCGTGGTTTGTTGGACAGTACCGTCGAGGTTGAATGCGATGGCGGCAGCGTGACGGTGCAATGGGATGGCCTGGGTGCGGTCTTTCTCATCGGGCCGGTGGAGGCGAGTTTTTCGGGGACGATGAGTCAAGCTTGAGTGGATAGGATGAACTCCACAGAACCGGTATGCATTGAGTCAAACCGAGCGAAGGCAAGCGCGAAGTGATTTGTGCGTTGATTGGGTTGGTCATTGCTATGCTCATCAAACTTTCGACCGTCAACGTCATATCCATCCTTTTGAAATCGATCCAGGCGTAGTGACTGAGCCTACATCAACTGCAATTTTCGGATAGGAACGCCCATGAATTTCTTCAAGAAACTCTTCGGTTCAGCGAAAACCCCTGAAATCCAAAACGACCAGCCCGCGCCGCAATCCTCCGAACTTGGCGACCTGACCGAGGCTGAAGCAGCCAATCTGGCCGTCCGGGAAGCCGGCGCAGCGTGCCTGGATCGTCATTGGAGCGCTGTCGGCACGGTCGAGCGGGATGTTCTTTCCTACTTGATCAGTCCGACCTTTTCCGGCGGCCCGTACTGGCCTTCGACCCGCCAGGCCTACCGTGTGGTGCGCCGTGGCGACGCGATCATTCTCGCCACCGAAGGTCTGTCCGATCCATTCGATGATACGGAAGGAATGGGCAACGGCTTCGAAATGGAACTGTTCGTCGAAACCGCGGATATCCCCGAGCACGCTTATGGCCCGGTGGGAGAGGTCGACCCTTTCAAACGCAGTTGGGCATTCGAGCTGGTGGAACACGTCGCCAAGACGGTGGCTGACGCGGGTGGCATCACCCACCAACTCGACCAGCACGGTGCGCTATCCCTTGAACTGCCCGGGCTGAGCCAATCGCACCACATGAGCGATCAACTGCCCAAACTCTTCGTGACCGATGACGACTCCACCGGCGTTCTGCTCGGCGCTCCACTGCCGGATTTCCCTACCCAGCTGGATGACATGCCCTTGTCCCCGGTCAGGTTGGTGCCGGTGGTATTGATCACGGCGGCGGAGCTGGAGTACGTGCGTTCCGGTGGACGGGCGGCACGGGAGGATCTGGTGAGCCGTTTCAAGGCGGCGGGCGTTGGGCATATGAGCAGTCTGCATCGGGCGAGTGTGGTGTGAGGCCGGAGGGCTGTCGGCCCAAAAACCAGCCTCAGTGAACGGTCGCTTTTTTGTAAGATCGATTGATACCGCGTCCCATCCAATACCCTTTCGAGACATCAATGACTGACTACCGTGGACTCATCCTCGACGACACCCGTGAAGGCGCCACCGACCTTGCTATCGCGCAACTGGAAGCCAACCTGGGTGCCCGCTTGCCGGACGACTATCGCCAGTTCCTAAAAACCTGCAACGGCGCCTACCTGGAATACGATGTGCTGGCCACGCTCGCCAATGGCGATGAGGAGTTGCTCAGTTTTTCACTGTATGGGCTGGATCCGGACAAAGAGTATGAATCCAACCCCTTCGAGCTGGAGCAACTGCGGGCGCAGCCCGGCTTCCCTGCGACGGAATTATTGCCGATCGGGCGCGACGGCGGCGCGAGTCTCTTGCTGCTGGATCTGCGCCAAGGGCGCCAGGACGTGGCGGCGATGGTGGCGGGCTTACCGGCCTGGACCGGGCGCCGTCAGCAGGGCGATGAATATGTGGTGCTGGCGGATTCTTTCAATGGTTACTTGGACGCGCTGCATCTATCGCAAGAGCGGATCGAGGAGCATATCAATCACTTCATCATCAGCCCTGAAAGTGTTGAGGCGACGTTGGCGTGGCTGGATAAGGGGAGTCCGGGGTGGCGGGAGCGGTATCGGGAGTTGTGGAATGCGAGGGTTGTGGATCGGTTGATTTGAAGGGCTGATCAGATGGCTGAATCCCGCTTTCCCGAATGACGCCAGTCTTCAGTCGAGACGGTCGATGGCGCGTGCAAGATTGGCCCGTGCCTGCTGCTCGAATGCGTCGAAGTACGCTGCAGTCGTATAGATGCGCCCACGTGCCAGAAAACCTTCAAGGACCTGGCGGCGCTTTTGGCGGTACACAGGCAGAGGTACAAACGAGTACTCGCGGCGGATTTGTTGGTCGTACTCCTCGAACCGCTCGAACGCTGCCCCAAGGATCGCCAGATCCGTGTCCACCAGCACTGCTTCGTCTGCCGACGCCGGAGCGGCGTCGTGCCGCGTCACCATCACCAGTTCGTAAAGCCTGCGTCGCGTTTCATCGCCCAGGCCACTGTCGCGTGCCACGTCATCCAACCATTGGGCACTGCGCAGCTCGTTGTCGCTGCGAACAGGGTCGTAGATCGCATCATGGAACCATAGCGCGAGGTCGACTTCGGCGGGGGCCGGGCAGACCGCGTTGACGAATCGGCGCACCTGGAGGCATTCCAGCAGATGCTGGAGGGTGTGGTACGCGCGATGCGGCTCGCCGTAGCGTCGAATGAGTGCTTCGTACGTCTCTTGTGACGCGCATCCGACGCCAAGCTCCGCCCAGACGCAAGCCCAGGCAGCGAAACCCGTAGCATCAGCCACGTCGAGGTCGCCGTGTGTGCTGGCCGGCAACAGCGCACTTCCTTCTGGCGAGTCCGTCATTGTTTCTCCTGCGCTTCAAAAATGAAAAAGGGCACACCCATTTTGAATTACTGGGCATCACCCGCTGGCGCCTCGTCGGCACCGTCCGGTGGCGCTCCGTAAGGTACACCAATCTCGACCCGGTCCGCCTTTACCCAACCGGTGTAGTCGTCGCCACTCTTGGCGATGAAGTTCACTTCCAGCCATGATTCGTCTTCAAGGCTGGCGTAAACGGTGAGAGAGTCGCCGGGTATTACGAAAATCTTTTTATTGGCACAGGCTTCATCCGGCGCTTCGTGAAAATGCAGGCGTCCGGTGCCAATGACCTTGCCTTGCACCGACGGATGAAACTCAGGCACGGTGCCAGAGATCTTTTCTGCCAGGGCAGAACAGTTGACAGCGGCCTGGCTCAGGCTGCTGAAAAGGCACAGGCATAACACGCTTGAACGCAGATACATCTTGGCGAATCCGTTTGGGATGGAGGCGTAGGATAGTTAAGTCGGAAACTATTGGGAAAGAGACATCCTACAGTGCTCACGCGCTCACGTGGCTTTCCTGGATATCGCCCTGGGCATTACCAGTCCATTTGCAAACTTTTTGACCCGCGCATATGACTGCGGCTAGAGGGCTACTGCTGTAGGCCTGGCGTTTGTCGTGGCAGTCGGGCTGCTAATGAGCACCCGCCCGGCGCGAGCGGCGGGATTAGCCACCAACGCTTTGCGGCAGCAACACCAGCTCAATCTGGGTGCCCCACGGTGCTTGAAAATAGAACCAACGAACGCCGTCCGTGTTGGTGATGGGTTCGTTGAGAATGGTCACATTCAGGCGCTTGAGGGTCGCTAGGCTGCCGTCAATATCGGCGGTGCGCAAGGCCACATGGCTGGCTCCGGCGTCGTCGCCGTGGGGTTGGACCTGATTGACCTCGGAGCCTTGGTATTGGAACAACTCCAGCTTCGCACCGCCATCCATTTGCAGCATCACAAAGCGTTGCAGCTCGCTGGAGCCATGCCAGCGGAATTGGCTTTTCCACTGATCCGGGATCTTTCCAGGGCTGATATCCGAGATCACCCGTGCGCCCATCAGCGCGGAGAAAAAGCGGGTAGCGGTGTCGATATCCGGCACATTGATGCCGACATGGTCGATGGCTGAAACCTGAAGCGGTGCGGCTGAGTGGGTCGCCGCCTGAGTAGCGGCAGTCAGGGTCACGCTGGCGGCCAGCAATACCGATTGCAATGGGTTCACAATCTGTTCCTCTTGAGATGGGTTGGCGGGCGACCGTGGCAGTCGCCCGCTGGGTGGTCAGATTTGCGCTTGGCCGCCGTCAACAAACAGCTCGATACCGTTGACGAAGCTGGCGTCATCCGAGGCCAGGAACAACGCGGCGCTGGCAATTTCATCCGCTTCACCGACACGCCCCATGGGGATCAGCGATGCCATGTAGTCGAGCAAGCCCTGCTGCTGAGCGGCATCGGGGCCGGCCAATTCAACCAGGCCAGGAGTGCGGGTGGCGCCGGGGCTAATGGTGTTGATACGTACCTGGCGGTCTTTCAAATCCAGAATCCAGTTGCGTGCAAATGAGCGCACGGCGGCCTTGGACGCGGCGTACACACTAAAGGCGGCGGTGCCCGAGCTGCCCGCCGTGGAGCCGGTGAGAATCACCGAGGCTTTTGGGGCCAGCAGCGGCAGCGCCTTTTGCACGGTGAACAGCACGCCTTTTACGTTGCGATTGAAGGTGTCGTCGTACTGCTGTTCCGTGATGTCACCGAGCGGCAGCATGGAGCCGCCACCCGCATTGGCGAACAGCACATCGATTCGACCGTGGGTCGCGCCAATCTGGCGATACAACGCGTCCAACTGATCGAGGTTGGCTGAGTCCACCCGCACGCCGGTGGCGTTGCCAACAGCGGTGACAGCGGCGTCCAGTTCGGCTTGGCGACGGCCCGTGATATAGACATGGGCGCCTTCCTGAGCGAAGCGTTTGGCAGTGGCCAGACCAATGCCCGTACTGCCGCCGGTCACCAATGCAATTTTGCCTTCGAGTTTGTTAGCCATGGTGTTTCTCCCGTATTTCGATTGAGTGAGTTGCGGTGTGGGAGAAGCTTATCGACGGGGCAAAACTTTCAAAATAGAATTGTCTGAAACCTATCGTTGCAGAAATGAAATGAGCAAGCTTCCAGATTTCGAAGGGTTGGCGATGTTTGCCAAGGTGGCCGAAGAAGGATCGTTCGCCGGCGCGGCACGCGTCATGAGCGTGTCGGTGCCAACGGTATCGCGGGCGGTCGCGCGCCTGGAGGACCGCCTGGGCGGGCGCTTGTTCAACCGCACTTCGCGGCAACTGGCACTCACCGAATTCGGCGCGAGCATGGCGGCCAAGGCGGGGGAGATTTATCGGCAGGCTGAAGAGGTGGAAAGCGAGGCTCAGGAGTTATCGGTCCAGCCCCGCGGCCAAGTACGCCTTGCGATCCCCATGTCGTTTGGCCTGCGTTGGGTGGCACCGCTGATGCCGCAGTTGATGCGGCAGTATCCCGAGCTGTCGATTGACCTGCACCTTTCAGACGCCTCGGTAGACCTGATCGCCGAGGGCTTTGATGCGGCATTACGCATTGCCGTATTGCCGGACTCCTCGCTGGTTGCGCGGCGTCTCTGCGCGGTCACCCAATACCTGGTCGCTTCACCGGCTTATCTGGATGCCCATGGCCACCCTGGCCATCCCCGCGAACTGGCAGTCCGCACGTGCCTGAGTTATGCCTACCGAGCCCGCAGCCAAGTATGGCGGTTCACCCACAAAGACGGCACCGAAGAAGACGTCGTGCCCAGCGGCCCGTTAAGAGTAACCAATTCGGATGCGTTATTGCCGGTGTTGCTTGAAGGCTTGGCTATCGCCGAACTGCCGGAGTTTATTGCCAGCGAATACTTGGCAGATGGGCGCTTGGTCGTGGTGCTACCGGAATGGAGCATGACCCGTGGTGGCCTGTATTTCGTCACCCCCTCGGCCCGCACACGGCCGGTAAAAATCAAAGCGCTGTCGGACTTCTTCGCCGAGCATTTAAGCGAGCCCGTATGGCGATGGCCGTCATAAGACGATGGGGGCAGCTCTTTCAATTATGAAATGATGACTTTCATTAACTGCTATTTTTGAAAACTGGTGGATGCCTTAACGTGGTTTGGTCGGCACAACACAGCGTGCCATCCAATTATTCGTTTCGGGAGAAAGTCGTCATGAAAAATGCCGTGGAATTACTTCAACAGTACTTGGATGCCATCCAGACGCCTTACTTGGCAGCGGCCCTGTTCGCCGAGGACGGCGTGCTGGAGCTGCCCTACCTGGAGTCGCTCGGCATTCCACACAGCGTGAAGGGGCCTGCGGCGATCGAGGGTTTTATCGGCTCATTGCTCGGTAAAGTGCCGGATTTCAAATTCCGTAATGTGCGCTTTTTGATCGACACCCCCGATCAAGTGTTTGCCGAATACAGCGTAGAGGCCCTGGTGCCTGCCACAGGCCGCATCTACCGGCAGATGTACGCAGGCCGCCTGGTGGCCAAAGACGGCAAAATCCAGCTGCTGCGCGAATCCTTGGATACCGTGGCCGCTGCCAAGGCGTTCGCGCCGGTTGAGGCGGCGTAAGGCTATTAAACTGCGGCACTAAAACTCGTGGCTATAACCGCTTCTACTGAAAGCCAAATGTCCTTGTGGAAAGGCTTTAGCTTCGATTCTTTTCCTGATGCGCAAACCATGGCCGACTGTTTTCAACAGGATCGGCCGATATCAGCTATCCAGCTCTGATCCCAAGCCAACGATCCGAGAGATTGTATGGGCGCAAAAATGGCTACTCCGGCGTTTTTGTCGAACCGCTTCAAGTCAGCAGCACCCGATTACAAACGACCTTCTTTATAACCCGATGACTGCGCCAAAAACTCTGCAATCAGCGATGCAACCTGCTGCTGAATCACCCCCCGAGCACGACCGCCATCACCATCCCGACAAATGATCCCATCCCCCGGCACTTCCTCTTCAAGCATTTCCTGCGCCCCAGGCTTACACATCGACATGAAACTGAAATGGCTCGCATCGCTGATCTCTATGTAACGGCTGGACGCTGGGGGCAGGCGCTTGGCCAGGTTGGCAGATTCCAACTCGGCGGGAAGTTCTTGCGACGGTACACCGGCAGCGATCACCAGGGCGGGGACAGGCAGCGTGGCCAGGCTTTTATCGGTCAGGCCTCGCGAGAGGCCGGGGCTGCGGTGGTTGCGCTTGGGTACCAGACGACCATTTCCAGTGCGCGGCCATTGTGTGGCTCCGGCAGGGTGGAAGATTGAAAACCGATGGAGGGGGCGTCAGCCAATGCGGTCGTTGTCAGGCAGGCCAACAACAGGGTGCCGAAAGCTGTTTTCAATGTTGTTTCTTCCTTGAATGGGGTTCTCAAAAAGCACGGGCATTAAAGCTCAGATTCGAACCGTTGCGCACAACTTTCATCGACCCAAAAAACTAGCCCTCGAAAGTAAACGCCGCAGGGGCGAATCGCTCGCGGGTGTCCATGCGAATATTGCGCAGCGCCACGGTTTCCAGGTGTGACGCGTAGAGCGATTCCGCGAAATAGCTGATCAGGATGGAGCGACGGCGTGCGCCGATCGCGTTCAGGCTGCCCGCGTGCACCAGGTCGACATCGAACACCAGGATGTCACCGGCGTCGCCTGAAAGCTGTACAGCGCGTGACTCGTCATTGAAGTCGAAGGGGGGCGCATCCGGCTCGGAGCGATGGCTGCCGGGGACGATCCGTGTCGCGCCGTTCTCGGGGCCATAATCGTCGAAGAATGCCAGGGCGATGGCGATGTCGCCTGGTCGTTGGGCCGACAGATCGCGGTGCAGGGGTTGCTGGCCGCCACCGGCAAGAGGCTCGCGGCCTTCCACTTGGGAGAGGAAGAATTGCTCGCCGATCAATTCACCTGCCACGGCCAGTAGCCGGGGTAGACGACACACGGCCTGAATCCTCGAATCATCGTCCAGCATCGAATAGCGCCAGTCCATGCCACGGGGCACTGGCCATTGATCCGACGGCCGCACGCCTGCATCGAACACGCAGCGTAAGTCAGCCAGCCACTCGTTCGGGATCGCTCGACGGAGCAGGGCGTAGCCGTTTTGGTGGAGTTGTTTGCGGTCAGCCATGGTTCGTCCTTGGGCGGGCATCTGGAAGGCTAGTCTGTAAACCAAAGTGGGACCACCCGACACTGGAAAACGGAGGCGACAGAGACAATCCCGGAATGTTTTGCAATGATCATCCAACCACCATCCAAGAAAAGGACTTCACCGATGAAGCGTTTGCTCGCCTGCACCCTCCTGACACTGGCCGTCGTCGGTTACGCCAAGGCCGATCAGAGCACCTTCGAAGAAACGAACTCGTGCTCGGAAGACATCGATTGCCAAGGCGATTTCATCTGCAAAAACGGCCAATGCGACAGCCCCCAACTCCAGCGAAGCCCTGTTGCAAAAACCACCGCCAAGACTCAAGCCGCACCTCCCGCGCCGCCGGGCGTTGCCTATCAACCGCTGCCCGTCAATACCGAGCGTGCCGGACCTTTCACGACTCAGACTGAGGCGATGGCAACTGCGCTGAATTACCAATCGCGGGCCGGTGTGATGAACGTCATGGAGTCCGTTGTCGAGCAGGCCGAGTACACCGGTTATGTGACGATTGAAAAGGCTTACACGTTTGGCCCGAGCAAGTATGTGCTGGTGGTTTCCACAGGCGAAGGAGGCAATGCTTGCCCGGCGTCCACCTATGTATTCAGTTTCGACACCCAGGCCGAGCGTGTTGATGGCAAGCGTGAAGTGGAGGGGTGTTCTGAGTTGGTCGAGGCCATGGCGGAAGGGAACAAGCTCATGGTCAAGAAGGAGGGCGCTGCGACTGTTGTTTATAACGGGATTGTCGAATAGTTCAGGTCGACGATGCACCCGTGGCGAGGGAGCTTGCTCCCGCTTGAGTGCGCAGCGCTCACAAAAGGGGCCGCTGCGCAGCCCAGCGGGAGCAAGCTCCCTCGCCACAGGTTGTCGGCGGGCAGGCTTATAGGGTGGTACCTACCGGTGCCGCATCCAATCTTCGGGCAATCACATCCATCACGTCGCACCCATCGCGCAGTGGGATGCAGCACAGTTGTGCGAGGTCCTGAAGGGTTGCGGGATCGATGGTCAATTCATCACGCATCGCCAGGTTCTCCAGGAATTGGGTGGCGGCACGGATTCGGTAGGCGGCTGAGTCGAGCAGGATGTGTAGCGGGGCGGTGGTATCGACGTAGAGGGGTTGGTCGTCGGCGTTGCTGGTAAGGCTCATGTATCGGTTCATATCAATTCCTTGTGTCATGAATGAACTGCCACACTCTGTCGCCAAACAAAGGGTGACAGCTGTACGCAGGTTGGCGAACCGGAGACACAAGGAGCCGGCAGACCCGAAGGTCTCCCGCGCACAGCTGCCATAAAGCAGTTTCTGTGAGCACGAGTGTGCTTCTACCACAGCAGAAAGCACCGTTGCACTTGTATCAATCGAGTCGCCAAACCCGGTCGCCATCTGGGCGACGCCAAAACTATAGACGTCACTGCAAAAAATACGCAAGGGATTGATAGCGAAGGGGTTTCCCAATCATATGTAGGACGTTGCCATCGTCGTAAGCATCCGAGCTGTATGTCTTACAACTTGGCAGTCTCTTCACCTACATCAAGCCCATTCCCAACGATATGTAAGACATTTCTGTAGCCTAACCCCCGATTTCCGCCCTTCACCCCCCATTTGCCCCCCGACGCCTCCCACAATCCAATCGCGCATTCCTATCCAGCGCGGGATAATACGGCCCTGCCTGGGGTCACAAGCGTTTCCCCCCTCGTTGGTATTGGCGTCTCAGAAGGATCGAACGCAATGACAGATTGGCTTCAGAGCTCTGGAGAAATGGCTGAACGGGTTCGGCGCCATCCTTGGGAGGGCACGCCGCTCGGGCCGCCTTCGCAGTGGCCTGATGTGCTGAAGACCACCGTGGCGCTGAGCCTCGCCTCGCATTTTCCCCAGGCCATTGTGTGGGGCCCGGACCTGATCACGTTGTACAACGATGCGTTCCTGACGATCCTTGGCAGCAAACCCGAGGCGCTGGGGCGGCGGTTCGATGAGGTATGGCGGGAGGTCTGGAACGATATCGGGCCGATCGTGCGCGCGGCCTTCGATGGGCAAGCCACTTATATAGAGAACTTCCCCCTGGTCATCGAGCGCGGCGGCGGTCCTGAGCAGGCTTATTTCACGTTCTGCTACAGCCCCATCCGTGACCAGTTCGGCACAGTGGTGGGCATGTTGGATACGGTCACCGAAACCACGTCCACGGTGTTCATGACCCAACGGCTGGCCGTGCTGGATGCCATCGGCAATGCCGTGGCCAACGCCACCGACCCACAGGCCATCATGGCGACCACCACGCGGATTCTGGCGGCGCACTTGAATCTGTCCAATTGTGCCTACGCGGACATGGATGAAGACGAGGACGGTTTCACCATTCGCGGTGATTGGGCCAGGGCCGGTTCGCCTCACATTCTCGGGCATTATCGGTTGGCTGATTTCGGGCGGCTGGCTGTCACCAACCTGCGGGCCGGCAAGCCGCTGGTGATCAACGATAACCTCAAGGAACTGGCGCCGGAGGAAGCGGCGACGTTCCAGGCCATTGGCATCGCGGCCACCATTTGCGTGCCATTGATCAAGGGCGGGCGCTTGACCGCGCTGATGGCCATTCACGACAAAACGCCGCGGGTCTGGTCATCCAACGATCTGGCGTTGCTGATGGAAGTCACCGAGCGCTCCTGGGCCCACATCGAGCGCGCCCGTGCCGACGCTGCCGTGCGCGAAGGCCTGGCGGCCCTGGCCGAATTGAACGCGACGCTGGAAGAACGGGTCGAGGAGCGCACCACGCGCTTGAAACAGACCGAAGCGGCGCTGCGCCAGTCGCAAAAACTCGAAGCCATCGGCCAGCTCACCGGTGGCGTGGCCCATGACTTCAACAACCTGCTGACGATCATCCGTTCTTCGGTGGACTTCCTGCGCATGCCCAACTTGTCCGAAGAGCGCCGGCAACGCTACATGACGGCGGTTTCGGAAACGGTGGAGCGCGCCTCCAAGTTGACCAGCCAGTTGCTCGCGTTTGCCCGGCGCCAGCCGTTGAAGCCAGAAGTCATCGATGTGGGCAAGCAAGTGCTGGGCTTGGGGGACATGCTGCAAACCGTCACCGGGGCGCGGATCCAGGTCAACGTCGAGTTGTGCGATCGGCCCTGTTACATCCGCGCGGACCTGAGCCAGTTCGAGACGGCGTTGATCAACATGGCCCTCAATGCCCGGGATGCCATGAACGGCCAGGGCACGTTGTGGCTTCGGCTCAGTTGCGGCGGTGGCATACCGCCGATCCGTGGTCATGCCGGGGCCGGGCAATCCTTTGCCGCCATTGCCTTGGCTGACACCGGTACCGGTATTGACTCGCAAGTGCTCGAGCACATCTTCGAACCCTTCTTCACCACCAAGGAAGTGGGCAAGGGCACGGGGCTGGGCTTGTCCCAGGTGTTCGGTTTTGCCAAGCAGTCCGGTGGCAACGTCGATGTTTCGACCGTGGTGGGCGAGGGCACGGTGTTCACGTTGTACCTTCCGGAAGTGGCGCCCGAGCAAAACCACGAGCCGGCCAGGGAAGAAGTCGCGCACCTGGTGCTGGAAAAGGGCAAGCGCCGGGTGCTGATCGTGGAAGACAACCTGGAGGTAGGGCGTTTTGCCAACCAGATCCTCCAGGACCTGGGCTACGAAACCGCCTGGGCGACCAACGCCGAAGAAGCGCTGGAAATGGTCGGGCCGGATGCGATGGCATTCGACGCGGTATTTTCCGACGTGGTGATGCCAGGCATCGGCGGTATCGCCTTGGCCCGGGAACTGCGCCAGCGTCGCCCGGATCTGCCAGTGGTGCTTACTTCCGGCTACAGCGAAGAGTTGGCCCACAGTGGTCATGAAGGCTTTGAGTTCTTGTCCAAGCCCTATTCGGCCGACCAGGTTTCCCGGGTTTTGAACCGGACGATACTGGGCGCTGAATGAGTGTTTCCTTTCTGAAACAGTGAGTTCCACTCGTCGGCAAAGGGCTTTGTTGAATTAGCAGTCTGTTGATGACCGACTAGTCTCAATGTCGTGAAGGTCGATATTGTCAGGCAACCGGTTGTTGCCGGTATGGACCTGAATGAGAGGGGAAGGCAATGGGAGCATCGTACAGCGAGGAGCACGGAGCCGCGTATCCGATCAATGAAGGATTGCAATGTGGTCAGTCGACCTACCATGCAGACTTTGGCGACGAGCCGATCAAGTCCATCAGGACGAAGGTGGCCAAAGTGCAGCGAGGTGAGAAAGCCAAGTTCTTGCCCAGGGTTCCGGTCAAGAAATGACAGGCTTCCCACGCTGGCTGCGTAGGAGCTGTCGAGTGCAACGAGGCTGCGATCTTTCCCTATCGATTGAATCCAAAGCGAACGATAAAAGATCGCAACCTTCGGCAGCTCCCACAGGGGGCATCCGATCCTTGCGAAAATATTTTTCATCTTTTCTCAACCATCGGTTTCTTTCACGTTTCTTTCACAAGCAGGTACGTACTCTCAGCTCATCCGTTAGAAAGCAGTACCTGCCCGTTTCCCCAGCGGGCTTTTTTTTGCCTGTCACAAAATAATCCGCCGTTTCGTTGTCCAACCGTCATGGCTGAGGCTGTTTGGCGTACACTCGCGCCCGCGCGCACCGGCCATTTCTCCCCGATGCGGCATTCTTGAGGTTTCTATCATGCGTTTGACTTTGTCCACCTTGGTACTTGGGCTGCTGGTTGCCCAAGGCGCGATGGCCGCCGGCGACGGTACCGCTGCAGTCGGCGGTGGTCTGGGCGGTGTGTTGGGCAATGTGGTCGGCCAGCAGATGGGCGGCAGCACAGGCGCCGCGATCGGCGCGGGTGTCGGCGGCGCAGCCGGCAGCGCCGTGGGCGCGCGCAAGGGCAGCCGCACGGAAGCCGCCATCGGCGGTGGCCTGGGGTCGGCAGGTGGTTCGATCGTCGGTAACCGTCTGGGCGGCTCCACCGGCTCCACCATCGGCGCTGGCGTCGGCGGCGCGGCGGGTGGCGCGTTGGGCAGCAACCTGTCCAATGACAACGACGGTCACTCCGGCGGCAAGAAGCACAAGTACAAGCACAAGAGAAATCATCGTTAAGCGGATGCTTGGATGAAAAGACCCGGCCTGGTGCCGGGTTTTTTATTGACCTGCCATTCCCGTGAACAGGGCCCCTGAACATTTCTCCGGAACGATTGCCGCCCCCCCCACCTCAAATTCATACATCCATCAGCGATTGCGAGGTGTGCCATGACGCCGGAAACCGAAGGCAAGGAAGAGAAGGGCCCTACGGGCGTGCCTTTCATCAACGATCCGGGCCCCAACGACCCGGGCAATGAAGACCCCGGTTCCCTGATGGATGACGCCCAGGTGCCCTTGCTCGACGATGAAGACGTTGAACTTGAGGACGAATCCTACGAGTGAAGGCGTTCAAACTGATCGTCCGCGTTCTCTAGGCTGCAGGACAGGTGCGTGCACCTGTCAGGAGATTGTATGACTGCCGATTCCCCCGTTCCCAATGACGAAGAAACCCCGGAGTACCCGCTGCCATCGCCCACCAATCCGTTGAGCCGTGACCAGCTCCCGCCCGATGACGAGGCGGGCGTCGAACAGGTACCCAGCGACGACGAGGACGTCGAAGCGACTCCGGATGATCCGGACATCGCCGGTGACGACGCCTCTGGCACGCCGAGCTGATCCACGGGGCCGCCTGTCGATTCAGTGGCACCATCGCCCCGCCCCGCGTGCCAGACATCAGGTAAGCATCTTGAAAAGGAGACTCACCATGATGAAGTCCAACATGACAGCTCTGACGCTCGCCGGAATTCTTTCCGTCAGTTCATTAGCCGCTTTCGCACAATCTTCGAGCGGCACGCCCCCCGTGGACAAGGGCGGGATGCCACCTTCCTCGGAAATGGAAGCCGGCTCCAATTCCGGTGCCAGCGGGAACGCCTTGCCTCCGGGCTCTGTAGGCGGCGGCAATGGCGGCGATGCCAGCGGCAGCAGCACCAGCCCCGGCACGGGCAGCGGTTCGCTGAGCGGCGGCAGCACGATGGGCGGTGACGATGCGGGCGGTGGGACCAACGGCGGAAGCGGTAGCAGTGACAGCGGGGGCAGCTCGGGCGGCAGTGGTTCGGGGGCGGGCGGCTCCGGCAGCTCAAGCCAGTAGCCGTCCGGTCATCATCCAACACCGATCCACCTCTGTGTTGAGCAAGAAAACTCGCTCCCGCTGGGTCCCATGGGCGCTGTGTAGGAGCCGTGTAGGAGCTGTCGAGTGCAACGAGGCTGCGATCTTTCCCCAGACACTTGAATCTCAAGCGAAAGATCAAAAGATCGCAGCCTTCGGCAGCTCCTACAGTGCACAACCGAGCCGTAAGTCACTCGATTTCCCATTGCCGGTTCCAAGCCCCCTTCGTTATCCTGCTGAATCCTTTAAGGCGAACACGCTGCCCTGGCCGCACCTGAGCCATCCCTGGAATGTTGTGTTGATAACGGATCAGATGCGATGAATGCACCGCTGAAAGAGTTTGGCCCGATCAAGGCTGTGATTTTCGACATGGATGGACTGTTGCTGGACACCGAGGGGATCTACACCGAGGTCACCTCCATCATCGCCGAGCGCTACGGGCGCACGTTCGATTGGAGCGTCAAGCAGAACATCATCGGGCGCGGGGCCACGGACCTGGCCAATTACGTCGTCCAGGCCCTGGAGTTGCCGATCACTCCCCAGGAGTTCCTGGTCATCCGTGAGCCCTTGATGCGCGAGCGTTTTCCTCATGCCCTGGGCATGCCCGGCGCCGAGGAACTGGTGCGGCATCTCAAGGCTCACAACATTCCCATTGCGGTAGGCACCAGTTCGTCGAGCCCTACGTTCGCGCTGAAAACCACCTTGCACCGGGACTGGTTCGCGCTGTTCGATTGCATCGTGACAGCGGACGACCCTGAAGTTGGTGCGGCGAAACCGGCACCGGATATCTTCCTCACCGCCGCCCGGCGCCTGGGTGTCGAGCCGCGCGATTGCCTGGTGTTCGAGGATTCGCCGTTCGGCGTGACAGCCGCGAAAGCCGCCGGCATGACCGCCATCGCCATTCCGGACTCGGCCATGGCGGACGAAAAATACGCCCATGCCGACGGGATCATCCGCTCCTTGCGAATGTTCCAGCCAAGCCTTTGCGGTTTGCCGGAGTTGGAGTGGGTCTGACAGCGAAGGGCTGCTGCGCAGCCCCGCGGCAGCAAGCGCCCTCGCCACAATGATCGGCTCGGATCAGGCGCCGAAACCACCGTCGATGGTCAGGCTGGCGCCGGTGATATAGCCGGCTTCCGGCCCTGCCAGGTAGGCGACGAAACTGGCGATTTCATCGACATTGCCGTAGCGCCCGACGGCCATCAGCGACAACAGGCTGGAGGCGAAGTCGCTGTCGGCCGGGTTCATGTCGGTGTCCACCGGGCCGGGCTGCACGTTGTTGACGGTGATGCCGCGCGGGCCGAGGTCGCGGGCCAGGCCTTTGGTCAGGCCCACCAGTGCGGATTTGCTCATGGCGTAGGTCGCGCCGCCGACGAAGGGCATGCGGTCGGCGTTGGTGCTGCCGATGTTGATGACCCGGCCACCTTCGCCCATGTGCCGCGCTGCCGCCTGGGTGGCGACGAACACGCTGCGCACGTTGACGGCCAGGGTCTGGTCGAAATCTTCGAGTTTGAATTCATCCAGCGGCCCCATGGCCAGCACGCCCGCGTTATTGACCAGGATGTCCAGCCGCCCGAACGCTTCGACGGTGGCGGCGACGGCGTTACGGACGGCGTCGGCGTCGGCGCTGTCCGCCTTGATTGCCAAGGCCTTGCCGCCCGCTGCGGTGATGCTGTTCTGCAGTTCTTCGGATTTTGCGCCAGAGCTGACGTAGGTGAAGGCCACGGCGGCGCCTTCTGCGGCAAGACGTTTGACGATGGCGGCGCCGATGCCGCGAGAACCGCCCTGGATCAAGGCGACTTTACCGTTCAGTGCTTGGGTACTCATGATGTTCTCCAAAAAGTGCCGGGGCGAGGTGCCGCGGTGATGGAGCGAGTATCAAGAAGACGTCATGGGCTGTGTAGACCGTCATTGCTATAGTCTGTCTAAACCAAAAGTTTAGAGTGGGGCTCATGGAGACCTTCAACAGTATCGAATGCTTTGTGCGCAGCGCCGAAGTCGGTAGCTTTGCCGAAGCGGCGCGACGCTTGAGCGTGACCCCGGCGGCGGTGGGCAAAAGCGTCGCCAAGCTGGAGGCGCGGATGGGGGTGCGCCTGTTCCAGCGCAGCACCCGCAGGCTGAGGCTGACCGAAGCCGGCCAGTTGTTCCTGAGGGAAGTCGGCAGCAGCTTCAACACCATCCAGAACGCCGTCGCCAACCTGGCCAGCGCCGGTGGGCAACCGGCGGGAACGCTGAAGGTGAGCATGGGCACGGCGTTCGGTCGCTTGTATGTCGTGCCGTTACTGGGGGAATTTCTGCGGCGCTACCCGGCGATCAATCCGGATTGGCATTTCGATAACCGCCAGGTAGACCTGATCGGCCAGGGTTTCGATGCCGCCATCGGCGGTGGTTTCGAGCTGCCCCAAGGCGTGGTGGCGCGCAAGCTGACGGTGGCTCATCGGGTGCTGGTCGCGTCCACGGACTACCTGAACACTCACGCTGCATTGGTGGAGCCGGAAGATCTGGCGCAGCACCAGGGCATCCTGATTCGCTCGCCACAAACCGGTCGCGTGCGTTCCTGGCAACTGACCAGCCGAACCCAGCAACACAGCCCGCTCATGCTCAAGACCCGCATGACCATGAGCGATTCGGAAGCCGACTGCGCGGCCGCGGCCCAAGGGCTGGGCATCGGGCTGGTGAGCATGCCGGTGGCCGTGCCCTACCTGGAGTCCGGCGCGCTGCAACGGGTGCTGCCGGACTGGTACGTCGATGACGGCAATATCTCCATTTACTACGCCGAGCATAAGTTGCTGCCGGGAAAGACCCGGGCGTTCGTGGATTTCATCATCGAGCAGTTTGCCGAGCAGGGGTTGGCGCGGCGGTTCAGTGCGGTTTGAGTTGGGCTCTGGACCGAGGTGCCCCTAATCGCGAGCAGGCTCGCTCCCACAGTTGGTGGATGATCAGCAGTTTCGTGAGCACCACAAACCCTGTGGGAGCGAGCTTGCTCGCGATTAGGGGCACCTCGGTCCAACCTGTGAACTCACCGCCCAAACCGCCCCGGCCAGCCAATGATGGTCTTGGGCCGAGGCGTGGCGTAGGTGCGCACTTTCGAGGTCGACAACCCCAGCCGCACCAGCGACTCGGCAATGGTCACCGCCGCCGTTACGCCATCGACCACCGGCACCCCGGTGCGCTGGCGGATCTGCTCATCGAGCCCGGCCATGCCGCCGCAGCCCAGGCAGATCACTTCGGCCTTGTCCTGGCTGACCGCCAGTTCGGCCTGGTGCACGATGGCCTCGACCGCCCGTTGCGGGTCTTGCTCCAGTTCCAGCACCGCCAGGCCGCTGGCCCGTACCGAGGCGCAGCGGTCGAACAGGCCGGACAGCTTGAGCCGGTCTTCGATCAGCGGCACGGTGCGGTCCAGGGTGGTGACCACCGAATAAGCGTGACCGAGGAACATGGCGGTACTGGCGCCGGCATCGGTGATGTCCACCACCGGCACGTTCAGCAGTTCTTGCAGACCTTCGCGGCCATGCTCGCCGTAGCCGGCCTGGATCACCGCGTCGAACGGCTGGTCGTAGGACATCACCCGGTCCATCACCGCAATGGCCGCCAGGTAACTTTCAAAATTGCCCTCGATGGAATCGGCACCGAAATGCGGCGTGAGCCCGACGATCTCTGTGCCCGGCGCGGCCACGGCCTGGGCCTGGCGGGCGATGGCCTGGGTGATGGATTCGGTGGTGTTGACGTTGACCACGAGAATTCGCATGAGCTGTCCTCCTTGATGCATGAAAGTAAGCGGCCCGTACCGGCCGGGCCGTTCGAGGGATCAATGATGAACGTTATCCACAGCGATGGATTCGCCGCTGACGTCGTCGTAATACGGTTCGCGCTTGGCAATGATCAGGTACAGCAGCCCTGCAATCGAAGCGCCAATCAGCCAGGAAAACGGTGAGACGGCGTCAAAACCGGGCACCAGGGCCAGGATGATGGCGATCAGCGCGGCCGGAATGAACGCCGCCACCGCACGCAGGTTGACCCCATTGCTGTAGAAATACGCACCGTTCGGGTCCTCGCTGTACAGTTGCGGCACGTTGATGCGGCCTTTTCGCAGCAGCCAGTAGTCGACCATGATCACCCCGTACAGCGGCCCGAGCAGGGCGCCGAGACCGGACAGGAAATACACGATCACCAGTGGGCTGTTGTACAGGTTCCACGGCAGGATCAGTACGGCAATGGCGGCGCTGATCAGCCCGGCGCGGCGAAAGGTCAGGTACTTGGGCGCCAGGTTGCTGAGCACGAACGCCGGGGCGACGAAGTTGGCCATGATGTTCACCGCCACGGTGACGATCAGGAAGGCCAGGCAGCCCAACACCAGAAGGAACGTGTTGGGGATCGAGGCGACGACCTGGGTCGGGCTTTCGATGATTTGCCCGTTGATCTGGAACTGCGCACCGCAGAGCAGGATGGTGATCCCGGCAAACACCAGGATGTTCACCGGCAGGCCCCAGAAATTACCGACGATGATGGTTCGGCGGCACGGCGAGGAGCGGGCGAAGTCGCAGAAATTGAGGATCAAGGTGCCGTAGATCGACAGCCACAGCGCGCCGCCGGCAAAGATATTGCGCCACATTTCGCCACCGGTCAGCGGCTCGCGGATCGACCAGGCTATGGTGGCGCCGGCCTGGGTGTACATCCAACCGGCCAGGGCCGCGACGGTCACCAGGATCACCGGGCCGGCGAAACCTTCATAACGGCGCACCGTCTCCATGCCGTAGGCCAGGATCACCAGTTGCACGAACCAGATCGCCACGAAACACACCCAGCCCAGGCTCGACAGGCCCAGGATTGAGTCGCGGTCGTAGTCGGCGAAGCCCGGGTGGACCGCCACCAGCAACACGCGGAACACCACCGACGCCAGGTAGGTCTGGATTCCGAACCAGGCAATCGCAATGACCGCCCTGATCAACGCAGGAATCTGCGCGCCGTGGATCCCGAAGCTGATCCGGCTGATCACCGGGAACGGCACCCCGGTTTTCTGACCCATGTAGCCGGACAGGTTCATGAAGCCATACACCAGTGCCGCGCCTATCCCCAGGGACAGCAAGATCTGCCAGCCACCCAGCCCCAGGGCATACAGGCCGATGGCGAAGGAATAGTTGGCGATGTTGTGCACGTCGTTGGTCCACAGGGCAAAGATGCTGTAGCGGCCCCAGCGGCGACCTTCGGCCTTGGTCGGCGCCAGGTCCTTGTTGTGCAGCCGCGGGCTCAGGGCCAGGGAGGCTGCGGCGTTGTCATCGGGGGCAGTGGTGGAGGAGGGCAGATCCAGCGCGATGTTATTGGAGAGACTTGTACGCATTCCGGCAGGCTCCTGATTCTCGGCGCTGCGATGACTGTGCATGAGCGTGGGGCTCGACAAATCTTCGTCGCGGCGGGCGAGCATCATTGGTTACGGGGCATCTGCAGCCTGTACGGGATAGGGCGCTTCAGGCTTGCGGATCTAAAGTGTGTGTATGTTTTATAAATGTTGTATACAAAACACTTGTCGACTCAAGCCAGATTTATGCCACTTGTGGATCTATCCAACATGGCACTAATTTCGTTTCGTTATGATCTTTGAATAACTTGCTGAAATACGGAGATTTAAAGCTGACCATTTAAACAGGTATTTATTTTCTGGCGAACGCCAGCGAAGGAAGGACGCCAGTTGGGGCGGGGAATTGAGTGTAACTTTTTGGGGCGGTAACGACATAAGTGCACACAAAAATGCCACTTGTGGTGACATTTTTGTGTACAGAGAGTGGCGAGTGCTTAGACGGTCTTGGATTTGGCGATGATGTTTCCGGCGTGCAGCCCGCATTCTTTCTGCGTGGCTTCTTCCCACCACCAGCGGCCTTCACGTTCGTGCTGGTTCGGCAGCACCGGGCGGGTGCAGGGTTCGCAGCCGATGCTGATGAAGCCACGTTCATGCAGGCTGTTGTAAGGCAGCTCGAGCATGCGGATGTAGCCCCAGACTTCTTCGCTGGTCATCTGCGACAGGGGGTTGAACTTGTACAGGGTGCGTTCCGGGGTGGAAAACGCCGTGTCGATTTCCAGCACGGCCACCTGGCTGCGGGTGCCGGGGCTCTGGTCGCGCCGCTGGCCGGTGGCCCAGGCGCGGACATCGGTCAGCTTGCGGCGCAGCGGCTCGATCTTGCGGATGCCGCAGCACTCGCCGTGACCGTCCTTATAGAAACTGAACAGGCCTTTTTCCTTCACGAAGGGTTCGAGTTTCGTGTAGTCCGGCGAGACCAGTTCGATGTCGATCTTGTAGTGCTCGCGCACCTGATCGATGAAGCGATAGGTCTCCGGGTGCAGGCGACCGGTGTCGAGGCTGAACACCTTGACGTTCTTGTTCAGTTTCCAGGCCATGTCCACCAGCACCACGTCTTCGGCACCGCTGAACGATATCCACAGCTCGTCGCCGAATTCGGCGAAGGCCAGCTTGAGGATGTCCTGGGGGGACTTGTTGGCATAGGTCGTGGCGAGTTCCACGACGTCGAACGATGGGCTCATCAGGGCGGTTTCCTACAGGTCGGTGGCGCTGGGCGCTCTATATGGGGCTGATGGTAACAAAAGCTGTCGGGGCTGGCGCGCTCCTGTGCGTTGCGCGGGCTCTGGCGAATGGCTAGAGTCGGCAAGCCTTTTATTCGCTCAACCGATAAACATCAGAAAAAATGGGAGTGTCTTGTGGAAATTGCCTGTCTCGACCTGGAAGGTGTGCTGGTCCCGGAGATCTGGATCGCCTTTGCCGAAAAAACCGGGATTGAATCCCTCAGGGCAACCACTCGGGACATCCCCGACTACGACGTGCTGATGAAGCAACGGTTGCGCATCCTTGATGAGCATGGTCTCAAGCTCTCCGACATCCAGGAAGTCATCGCCACCCTCCAGCCGCTGGACGGCGCCATCGAATTCGTCGACTGGCTGCGCGAGCGCTTCCAGGTGGTGATTCTTTCCGACACGTTCTACGAATTTTCCCAACCCTTGATGCGCCAGCTGGGCTTCCCGACGTTGCTCTGCCATCGCTTGATTACCGATGACAGCGGGCGGGTGACGGGGTACCAGTTGCGTCAGAAAGATCCCAAGCGCCAGTCGGTTCTGGCTTTCAAGAGCCTGTACTACCGAGTGATTGCGGCGGGGGATTCCTATAACGACACCACGATGCTGGGCGAGGCCGACGCCGGGATTCTGTTCCATGCGCCGGAGAACGTGATCCGTGAGTTCCCGCAATTCCCGGCGGTGCACACGTTTGCCGAGTTGAAGCAGGAATTCATCAAGGCTTCGAACCGCGATCTCAGCCTGTAAGTAAAAAAACCTGTGGGCGAGCTAGCTCGCGATAGCGGTGTGCCAGTCGGCTCAAATGCTGCTGATCCAACGCAATCGCGAGCAAGCTCGCTCCCACAGGGGTATAGCGCCAGTCTGTGGGAGCAAGGCTTGCCCGCGATGCTTTTAGAGGTTCTGCAAGGTTTCCAGCAACACCCGAACCTTGGTAATCGACTCCTGATACTCGGCCTCCCAGTCCGAATCCGCGACAATCCCGCCGCCGCCCCAGCAGCACACCTGCCCATCCTTGACCAGTAAACTGCGGATGGCGATGGAGCTGTCCATTTCCCCGCGCACGTCCATGTACAGCAACGAGCCGCAATACAGCCCGCGCCGGGTCGGTTCGAGTTCGTCGATGATTTGCATGGCGCGGATTTTCGGCGCGCCGGTGATCGAGCCGCCGGGGAAGCTGCCGGCGATCAGGTCCAGGGCGTCCTTGTCGTCGGCCAGTTCGCCGGTCACGCTGCTGACCAGGTGATGCACGTTCGGGTAGCTTTCCAGGCTGAACAACTCCGGCACCCGCACCGAGCCGATACGACAGGTGCGGCCCAAGTCGTTGCGCAGCAGATCGACGATCATCAGGTTTTCCGCCCGGTCCTTGGGGCTGGCCAGCAGTTCGGCGGCGTGGGCCGCGTCTTCCTCGGGCGTCGTGCCGCGGGGGCGGGTGCCCTTGATCGGCCGGGTTTCCACCTGGCCTTCGCTGACCCTGACAAAGCGTTCGGGCGACAGGCTCAGCACCGCGCCGCCCTCCGGCAGGCTCTGGAAGCCGGAGAACGGTGTCGGGCAGGCCGTCCGCAATGCCTGGTAAGCGGCCCAGGCATCACCCTGGCAGGGCGCGCGGAAGCGTTGGGCGAAGTTGACCTGATAGCAGTCGCCGGCCTGGATATACGCCTGGATACGTTCGAACGCCTGTCGGTAGGCTTCGGCACTGAGGTCCGGCGTCATCGGTCCTTCAAGGCTGAACGAGGGAACGGCGGCGGTGGTCGGCTGGCTGAACAGCGCGATCAGGCGTTGGCGTTCGTCTTCGCCACAATGGGGATGGAACACCAGTTGGCTGGTGCCCGCCTGGTGGTCGCTGATCAAAGCCCAGTCGTACATGCCAAAACGTGCATCGGGCAGTCGCAGGTCGTCCTGGGCGTGGGACGGCAGGGTTTCGAGGTGTCGACCGAAGTCGTAGCTCAAGTAGCCGATCAGGCCGCCGGCAAAAGGCAATTGCACCGTGGCCGGCAGTACCGCGTCGCCCAGTTGCGTCAGCTGAATGCGCAGGCGCTGCAGGAAATCGCTGCCGCTCTCGTTCGGCAACACCGCCAATTGTGCCAGCGGCCAGGCGCTGAGCAGGTCGTAACGCCCACGCTCGGCACTCGGCCGGCCACTGTCGAGCAGCACGCTGCCCGGGGCATGACGGATCGCCGCGAAATACTCGGCGGGGTTGGTGCGGTAGGGCAGCGGGTGTACGGAGCAGGTTGGCATGGGCGGGGCGGGTCAGCCATTCAGGCGGGGGAGCGATTGTAATCCCCTGTAGGATTTGCTCCTAGGGGGATGTCGGAGATGAGCAAATTAACGGTAGGAGAGAAACCTGTGGGAGCAAAGCTTGCTCGCGATGCAGGCGCCCCAAGCCCCAGGATCTCATGATCTTCATCGCGGGCAAGCCTTGCTACCACAGGCTGTTCCCCACAGGTTGTTGCCTTCAGGGATCACCCTTCAACTGGCGGAATATGCCCAAACAGCTCCTGGGCAAACGCCACGCGTTCTTCCGCGGTTTCGATAACGCCCCGTTCCTTGAGTTCTTCCAGGCGGGCTTCCACCGCGTGGGTGCGCAGGGTCAGGCCGCAGTCGTTGGCGATCTGGATGTTCAGGCCCGGTCGGGCATTCAGTTCCAGGATCAACGGCCCTTTCTCCTGGTCCAGCACCATGTCGACGCCGATGTAGCCCAGCCCGCACAGTTCATAGCAACCGGCGGCCAGCTTCATGAAACCGTCCCAGTAGGGCAGTTGCACGCCGTCCACCGCGTTGGTGGTGTCGGGGTGTTTGGTGATGATGTTGTTCAGCCAGGTGCCGCGCAGGGTCAGGCCCGTGGCGAGGTCGACGCCCACGCCGATGGCGCCTTGGTGCAGGTTGGCCTTGCCGCCGGACTGTCGGGTTGGCAGCCGTAGCATGGCCATCACCGGATAGCCCATCAGCACGATGATGCGGATGTCCGGCACGCCCTCGTAGCTGATGCTCTTGAAGATCTGGTCCGGCGTCACGCGGTACTCGATCAGCGCCCGGTCACGGTGCCCGCCCAAGGAATACAGGCCCGTGAGGATGCTGGAGACATGGTGCTCGATTTCCTCATGGCTGATGATCTTGCCGGACACCGTGCGGTAGCGGCCTTCGAAGCGGTCGGCGATGACGATGATGCCGTCGCCGCCAGCGCCCTGGGCCGGCTTGATCACGAAGTCGGTGCGCCCGCCGATGATGTCGTCGAGCTTGTCGATTTCTTTCTCGGTGGAGATCACCCCGTACAGCTCCGGCACATGGATGCCGGCGGCGATGGCCCGTTCCTTGGTGATGATCTTGTCATCGACGATGGGGTACAGGCTGCGCTTGTTGTACTTGAGCACGTAATCGGCGTTACGCCGATTGATGCCCATGATGCCCCGGGCTTCCAGGGCCTTCCAGGTCTTCCAGAAGCCGAACATCAGGAGTCTGCCTTGAGGAAGGCCTTGAACCGCACCAGCTCGGTCAGGCGGTAGCCGCGATAACGTCCCATGGCCAGCATGAAGCCCACCAGGATCAGCAGGATCGCCGGGAAGGTGAACACGAAGTACACCAGTTCCGGCACGCTCATGATCAGGTGCGCCAGGGACGCGGCGAACAAGGTGCCGATGGCGACTTTCATCGCGTGGCCGGCGCCGCGCTCTTCCCAGGTGATGGACAGGCGTTCGATGGTCATGGTCAGGATCACCATCGGGAACAGCGCCACCGACAAGCCGCGCTCCAGGCCCAGCTTATGGCTGAACAGGCTGATGGCGGCGATCAGCACCACCACGAACGTCAGCACCACCGAGAGCCTTGGCAGCATCTGCAGCTTGAGGTGTTCCAGGTAGGAACGCAGCGACAGGCCCAGCGTGGTGATCACCGTGAACAGGATGATGCCGAAGCCCAACTGGGTCTCACGGAAGGCCAGGGCGATCAGCACCGGGGTAAAGGTCCCGAGGGTTTGCAGGCCGATCAGGTTGCGCAGTATCAGGATCACCAGCACGCCGATCGGGATCATTACCATGATCATGAAGGTTTGCTGGGTTTGCAGCGGCAGGCCGTAGAGCGAGTATTCGAGGAAGTTGGCGTCGGTGTTCTCGTCCGTCAGCTTGGCCAGGCGAATGGCGTTCATTTCGCTGTTGTTCATGCTGAAGGTGACGGTGGCTTTCTTGCCGCCATCGACGGTGATCAGGTTTTCATCGCCGGTCCACCACAGCAGGCGGTCGGTGGGCAGGCCCTGTTCGCCGGAGTCCGGGTTGAAATACAGCCAGTCGGTGCCGTTGAAGCTGCGCAGCCACAGCTCGGGCGTCTGCGGCTGGTCGGCCACCAGGCGGATGGTGTGGACCTTTTCCACCGGCACGTGGGCGATGGACAGCACCAGTTCGACGATCCTGGCCTTGTTGGCCGAGGAAGGATCACCGGCCAGCAACAGCTTGACGTTGTCGTCGTTGAGGTTGTTGACCCGCTTGATCGCTTCGCTGATGAACGTCTCGACGTCGGCCGAGTGCTGGCGGATCGGCGCGAGCAGGGCTTCGGCGGCCAGTTTCTCCGGGCCTTCGACGGCGATGCTGTCGCGGAAGGTCGGACCCTTGACCTTGGTTTTCTCGGCGCTGTAGCGCTTGGTCAGCACCAGGCGGTAGTAAAGGGTCTGGTTGCCCTTGGCGCGACGGGCTGACCAGGTCACTTTGCGGTTACCGTCGACCCGGTTCACCGCCACGCCGTAATTATTGGAAATGAAACTCTCGTTGAGGCTCACGTAGTCGCGGCTCAGGGGCGGCACGAACATCTGGATCTTCACCGGGTCCTTGGCGTTGGGCACGAATTCGACCTTGGCGTCGATGTTCCACAAATCGTCGGTGGCGTCTTCGGTGACCGGGATGCCGAGCACGAAAATCTGATAGGCCGTCACCGACAGGCCCAGCACCACCAGGATGGCGATCAGCATTTTCAGATGGAGGGTAAGGGAGCGCATTGGAATTACTCTGCGGTTTGAGCGGCATTGGCGCAGGCGGGTTTGCCGGCAGCGTATTTAAGACTGGGGTCGACCAGCGCGTCGAAGCGCTTGAGCGCCTCGGAGCCGATCAGCAACGGGTATTGGAAGGCGCTGCGGTCGGTCAGGTTCACTTCGATGCTGCGCAAGGCCGAGCCCATGCAGATGTCCAGTTCGATGACCGGCCGGGCCGTGTATTTCTTGCCTTCTTCCGGGTCGTAGTCACCGGCGCGGCGCTTGATCTTGCTGACCCGGGCCAGCGGACGTTCGATGGGGTGCGAGTGGGCGGCGTCGATGGCCAGGTAAAAACGCACCCAGGATTCGCCATTGCGCTTGAAGCGCTTGATGTCCCGGGCGCTGAGGGATGCGGTCTTGGCGCCGGTGTCGAGCTTGGCGGCGACCTCCAGGTCGATACCCTGCAGGGCGGCGTATTCGTTGAGGCCGTACACGGTTTTTTCACCCGCCACGGCAAGCCCCGGCAGGCACATGAAATAGAAAGCGGCAGATAAGGGCTTGAGTGTCATAGATCCTGGTGCGCAGCGTTCCGTTTATCGGTTCAGGCCCTGGCATTACTGCACAAGCTCCCTAGGCAGCCTTTCTCTAATAAAAGGAGAGCGGCGAATAACCGCGGCATTCTAGCACGGTGGTTTTCTGACGCCACCGCTGGCCGGAGGCTACGAGTCTTCATGCAACAGGGTTATCTTCAGGGCGTTTATTAGACGATTGTCGACAATGTTGATTTTTGTTTTGACGTAAAGGTCGTTGTTGGTTAGTTTTTGCCATATTGATTTCCAAGGTGTCGACAATATGCTCGATCAGCTCGAAACCCCGGTGATGGTCCAGGACGACTCGGAGACCCTGTCCGAGAACGTCTTCCGGCGTATCCAGGCCGCCATCGTCAAGGGCGAGATCGCCCCCGGCAGCAAGATCTCCGAGCCTGAGCTGGCGCGCACCTACGGCATCAGCCGCGGGCCGCTGCGCGAGGCCATTCACCGCCTGGAAGGCCAGCGCCTGCTGGTGCGGGTGCCTCACGTCGGTGCCCGGGTGGTGTCGCTGAGCCACGCCGAGCTGCTGGAACTCTACGAAATCCGTGAATCCCTCGAAGGCATGGCCTGCCGCCTGGCGGCCGAACGCATGACCCTGGAAGAAATCGACGAACTGCGCCGGGTGCTGGAAACCCACGAGCGCGATGCGGCGTTCCAGGCCGGTGTCGGTTATTACCAGCAGGAAGGCGATTTCGACTTTCACTACCGGATTATCCAGGGCAGCGGCAACCGCACCCTGACGCAGATGCTGTGCGGCGAGCTCTACCAACTGGTGCGCATGTACCGGATCCAGTTCTCCACCACGCCCAACCGTCCGCGCCAGGCCTTTGCCGAGCACCACCGGATTCTCGATGCCATCGCCGACCGTGACGGCGAACTGGCTGAATTATTGATGCGCCGGCACATCGGCGCTTCCAAACGCAATATCGCGCGTCATTTCCAGGACAGCGCCGCCACTGAACGAGGTGAGTCATGAGCAACAGCACTCCAGGCCAGCGTTTCCGCGATGCGGTCGCCAGCGAGCATCCGCTGCAAGTGGTGGGCACGATCAACGCCAACCACGCGCTGCTGGCCAAGCGCGCCGGTTTCAAGGCGATCTACCTGTCGGGCGGCGGCGTGGCGGCCGGTTCCCTCGGCGTGCCGGACCTGGGCATCACCGGCCTGGATGACGTGCTGACCGATGTACGGCGCATCACCGATGTGTGCGACCTGCCGCTGCTGGTGGACGTGGACACCGGCTTCGGTTCCTCGGCGTTCAACGTGGCGCGCACGGTCAAGTCGATGATCAAGTTCGGCGCCGCGGCGATTCATATCGAGGACCAGGTCGGCGCCAAGCGTTGCGGCCATCGTCCGAACAAGGAAATCGTCTCCCAGCAAGAGATGGTCGACCGCATCAAGGCCGCTGTCGATGCCCGTACCGACGACAGTTTCGTGATCATGGCGCGTACCGATGCCTTGGCGGTGGAAGGCTTGGAGTCTGCCCTGGACCGCGCCGCCGCGTGCATCGAGGCCGGTGCCGACATGATTTTCCCCGAGGCCATCACCGAGCTTGAGATGTACAAGCTGTTCGCCAGCCGTGTGAAAGCGCCGATCCTGGCCAACATCACCGAATTCGGTGCGACCCCGCTGTACACCACCGAACAGCTGGCCGGTGCCGACGTGTCCCTGGTGTTGTACCCGCTGTCGGCCTTCCGGGCCATGAACAAGGCGGCCGAGAACGTCTACACCGCGATCCGCCGCGACGGCACGCAACAGAATGTCATCGACACCATGCAGACCCGCATGGAGCTTTACGATCGCATCGACTACCACACCTTCGAGCAGAAGCTCGATGCGTTGTTCGCGGCGAAGAAGTAAGGCGCGACTCCCCTACAAATTCAAGAAAATGGAGACAGCAAATGGCCGAAGCAAAAGTACTCAGTGGCGCCGGGCTCCGTGGCCAGGTGGCCGGGCAAACCGCATTGTCCACCGTGGGCCAATCGGGTGCCGGCCTGACCTATCGCGGCTACGATGTTCGCGACCTGGCGGCAGATGCACAATTTGAAGAGGTGGCCTATCTGCTGCTGTACGGCGAACTGCCGACCCAGGCACAGTTGGACGCCTACACCGGTAAACTGCGCCAGTTGCGCGACCTGCCCCAAGCCTTGAAGGAAGTGCTGGAGCGCATTCCTGCCGACGCCCACCCGATGGACGTGATGCGCACCGGCTGCTCGTTCCTGGGTAACCTGGAACCCGAGCAGGATTTTTCCCAGCAACATGACAAGACCGATCGCCTGCTGGCCGCGTTCCCGGCGATCATGTGCTACTGGTATCGCTTCAGCCATCAAGGCCAGCGCATCGAATGCGTGACCGACGAAGTGTCCATTGGTGGCCACTTCCTGCACTTGCTGCACGGCAAGAAGCCGAGCGAGCTGCACGTCAAGGTGATGAATGTCTCGCTGATCCTCTACGCCGAGCACGAATTCAACGCCTCGACCTTCACCGCCCGGGTCTGCGCCTCCACGCTGTCGGACCTGTTCTCCTGCATCACTGCCGCCATCGGCTCGCTGCGTGGCCCGTTGCATGGCGGTGCCAACGAAGCGGCGATGGAAATGATCGAGCGCTTCGGCTCACCGCAGGAGGCCATCGAAGGCACCCTCGGCATGCTCGCGCGCAAGGACAAGATCATGGGCTTCGGCCACGCGATCTATAAGGACAACGATCCGCGCAACGAGGTGATCAAGGGCTGGTCGAAAAAACTCGCCGACGAAGTGGGCGATACCGTGCTGTTCCCGGTGTCCGAAGCCATCGACAAGACCATGTGGGAACAGAAGAAGCTGTTCCCCAACGCCGATTTCTATCATGCCTCGGCGTACCACTTCATGGGCATCCCGACCAAGCTGTTCACGCCGATCTTCGTCTGCTCGCGCCTGACCGGCTGGGCCGCCCACGTGTTCGAACAACGCGCCAACAACCGCATCATCCGACCGAGCGCCGAATACACCGGCGTCGAACAGCGCAAGTTCGTGCCAATCGAACAACGCTGAGCTGGAGGGCGCTGACGCAGGAGCTAAAGAACCGAAAACCCCTTTTGTGGGAGCGAGCCTGCTCGCGAATACGGACTGACATTCAACATCAATGTCGACTCATGCACCGCATTCGCGAGCAGGCTCGCTCCCACAGGGGAATGGGTTGATTTCAATGGCTGCGCCAGCCCCTTCTGAAACCACCGTGACCGAGTCCTGACGATGAACACAGAATTTCGCAAACCGCTGCCTGGCACTTCGCTGGATTATTTCGACGTTCGCGGCGCCGTGGAAGCCATCCGCCCCGGCGCCTATGACGGCCTGCCGTACACCTCCCGCGTGCTGGCGGAAAACCTGGTGCGTCGCTGCGACCCGGCCACGCTGCGCGAGTCGCTGTTGCAACTGATCGAGCGCAAGCGTGACCTGGATTTCCCGTGGTTTCCGGCCCGCGTGGTGTGCCATGACATCCTCGGCCAGACCGCCCTGGTGGACCTGGCCGGCCTGCGCGACGCCATCGCCTTGCAGGGTGGTGACCCGGCGCAGGTCAATCCGGTGGTGCCGACGCAGCTGATTGTCGACCACTCCCTGGCGGTGGAAAGCGGTGGTGCCGATCCGCAAGCCTTCGCCAAGAACCGCGCCATCGAAGACCGGCGTAACGAAGACCGCTTCCACTTCATCAACTGGACCAAGAAAGCCTTCAAGAACGTCGATGTGATTCCGCCGGGCAACGGGATCATGCACCAGATCAACCTGGAAAAAATGTCGCCGGTGATCCAGCAGCGTGACGGCGTGGCCTTCCCCGACACCTGCGTCGGCACCGACAGTCACACCCCCCACGTCGATGCCCTGGGCGTGATTGCCATCGGCGTCGGTGGCCTGGAGGCCGAAAGCGTCATGCTCGGTCGCGCCTCGTGGATGCGCCTGCCGGAAATCATCGGCGTCGAGCTGACCGGCAAGCTGCAGCCGGGCATCACCGCCACCGACATGGTGCTGGCGCTGACCGAGTTCCTGCGCAAGCAAAAAGTCGTCGGTGCCTGGCTGGAGTTTTTCGGTGAAGGCGCCAGTGCCCTGACCCTGGGTGACCGGGCGACCATTTCCAACATGGCCCCGGAATACGGCGCCACGGCGGCGATGTTCCATATCGATCAACAGACGATCGACTACCTGAAGCTCACCGGCCGTGAAGACACCCAGGTGCAGTTGGTGGAAACCTATGCCAAGCACGTGGGCCTGTGGGCCGATAGCCTCAAGGGCGCGCAGTACGAGCGTGGCCTGACCTTCGACCTGTCCTCGGTAGTCCGCAACATGGCTGGGCCGAGCAACCCCCATGCCCGCGTCGCGGTGTCGGAGCTGGCCGCCAAAGGCATTTCCGGCCGGTGGGACGATGTGCCCGGGCAAATGCCCGACGGCGCGGTGATCATCGCCGCGATCACCAGTTGCACCAACACCAGCAACCCGCGCAACGTGATCGCCGCCGGCCTGCTGGCGCGCAACGCCAACCGCCTGGGCCTGGCCCGCAAGCCGTGGGTGAAGTCGTCCCTGGCGCCGGGTTCGAAAACCGTGGCGCTGTACCTGGATGAGGCCGGCCTGACGTCCGAACTCGAGAAACTGGGCTTCGGCGTGGTGGCATTCGCCTGCACCACCTGCAACGGCATGTCAGGCGCGCTGGACCCGGTGATCCAGCAGGAAATCATCGACCGCGACCTGTACGCCACCGCCGTGTTGTCGGGCAACCGCAACTTCGACGGGCGTATCCATCCGTACGCCAAGCAGGCGTTCCTGGCATCGCCACCCCTGGTGGTCGCATATGCCATCGCCGGGACCATCCGTTTCGACATCGAAAAAGATGTGCTGGGCGTGGTGGACGGTCGCGAGATCCGCCTCAAGGACATCTGGCCGAGCGACGAAGAAATCGACGCGGTGGTCAAGGCTTCGGTGAAGCCGGAGCAGTTCCGCCAGGTGTACATTCCGATGTTCGCCATCCAGGAAGACTCCGGGCCGAAAGTGACGCCGCTGTACGACTGGCGCCCACAAAGCACCTACATCCGTCGTCCGCCCTACTGGGAAGGGGCGTTGGCCGGTGCGCGGCCGCTCAAGGGCATGCGCCCGCTGGCGGTGCTGCCGGACAACATCACCACCGACCATTTGTCGCCGTCCAACGCCATCATGCTGGACAGCGCCGCTGGCGAGTACCTGGCGAAAATGGGCCTGCCGGAAGAGGACTTCAACTCCTACGCGACCCACCGTGGCGACCACCTGACCGCGCAGCGCGCCACCTTCGCCAACCCGAAACTGTTCAACGAAATGGTCCAGGAAAACGGCAAGGTCAAGCAGGGCTCCCTGGCCCGTGTCGAGCCGGAAGGCAAGGTCATGCGCATGTGGGAGGCCATCGAGACCTACATGGAGCGCAAGCAGCCGCTGATCATCATTGCCGGTGCCGACTACGGCCAGGGTTCGTCCCGGGACTGGGCGGCCAAGGGCGTGCGCCTGGCGGGTGTCGAGGCGATCGCCGCCGAAGGTTTCGAACGCATCCACCGCACCAACCTGGTGGGCATGGGCGTGTTGCCGTTGGAGTTCAAGCCGGGCACCGATCGCAAGACCCTGGGCATCGATGGCAGCGAAGTCTATGACGTGATCGGCGAACGCACGCCGCGGGCGACGCTGACCCTGGTCATCACTCGCAAGAACGGCGAGCGCGTCGAAGTGCCGGTGACCTGCCGTCTCGATACCGCCGAAGAAGTGTCGATCTACGAAGCCGGGGGCGTGCTGCAACGCTTTGCCCAGGACTTCCTGGAGTCGGCGGTGGCCGTTTAAATCGCTTGGGTGGCCCGTTCTCCGGCCATCCTTTTTTTCAGGAGTTAGAGCACATGGCTCACTCGCCTCAAATCAAGATCCCCGCGACCTACATGCGTGGCGGCACCAGCAAAGGCGTGTTCTTCAGCTTGCAGGACCTGCCCGAAGCGGCCCGCGTGCCTGGCCCGGTCCGCGATGCCCTGCTGTTGCGGGTAATCGGCAGCCCTGACCCGTATGAGAAGCAGATCGATGGCATGGGTGGCGCAACGTCCAGCACCAGCAAGACGGTGATCCTGTCCAAGAGCACCCGGGCCGACCACGATGTCGATTACCTGTTCGGCCAGGTGTCCATCGATAAGCCGTTCGTGGACTGGAGCGGCAACTGCGGCAACCTGTCGGCGGCGGTGGGCTCGTTTGCCATCAGCAGTGGTTTGGTGGCGTCCGACCGTGTTCCGCAAAACGGCGTGGCCGTGGTACGGATCTGGCAGGCCAACATCGGCAAGACCATCATCGCCCATGTGCCAATCACCGAGGGTGTGGTGCAGGAAACCGGGGACTTCGAACTCGACGGCGTGACCTTTCCAGCGGCCGAAGTGCAATTGGAATTCATGGACCCGGCGGCCGAGGAGGAGGGCGGTGGTGGCTCTATGTTTCCCACCGGCAACCTGGTGGACGACTTGGAAGTGCCCGGTGTTGGCACCTTCAAGGCGACGCTGATCAACGCGGGGATCCCGACGATTTTCATCAATGCCCGCGATGTCGGCTACACCGGCACTGAATTGCAGGGGGCGATCAACAGCGATCCCAAGGCGTTGGCGATGTTCGAAACCATTCGCGCCCACGGTGCCTTGCGCATGGGCTTGATCAAGCACCTGGACGAAGCGGCCCAGCGTCAGCACACACCGAAAGTGGCGTTTGTCGCACCGCCGGCGGATTACCTGTCCTCCAGCGGAAAAGCCGTGGCGGCGGGGGATGTCGACTTGCTGGTGCGGGCGTTGTCCATGGGCAAGCTGCACCACGCCATGATGGGCACCGCAGCCGTTGCCATCGGCACGGCCGCGGCGATTTCCGGCACCCTGGTGAACCTGGCCGCCGGCGGCATCGAACGTAACGCTGTACGCTTCGGCCACCCCTCCGGCACCTTGCGCGTCGGTGCCGAGGCCAGCGTGGTCAACGGCGAATGGACGGTAAAAAAAGCCATCATGAGCCGCAGTGCGCGGGTGTTGATGGAAGGGTTCGTGCGGGTGCCGGGGGATGTCCTGAACTGAGTCGAAAAAACTGTGGGAGCGAGCTTGCTCGCGATGGCGGTGTGTCAGCCGACACCAATGTTGAATGTGCTGGCCTCATCGCGAGCAAGCTCGCTCCCACAG
>NZ_FNOA01000026.1:0-16152 GCF_900106885.1 Pseudomonas sp. NFACC14 | reverse complement strand
CAAACTGTGGGAGCGAGCTTGCTCGCGATGACGGTGTGTCAGCCGACACCAATGTTGAATGTGCTGGCTTCATCGCGAGCAAGCTCGCTCCCACATGGATTGTTGTCAGCCTCCCGTCAGCGCGGTGACGACCAGCCCTGCATTACTCTCCAGCTCCGCCACCGGATCGGCGGCATCGGTGCTGAGCACCAGCAACTGGCTGCCGCCCTCGGCAATGGCTGCCTTCAGCGCATCCGAAGGCTGGCGATGATGGAGTACCAGCGCCACGTCGTTGTCCTTCAACGTCGTACTCAATTGCTTGAGGGTTTCGGCGGTCCATTCGGTATCAGGCCGGGTATCGGTGCTGATGGCGTCCAAGTTGAGCCCGCTGATCAGGTAGCCGAAATGCTCGCTCAGGCTGACCACGCTCAGGTTATCGGCGCTGGCGAGGCGTTTTTCGCTGTCGGCGCTGAGTTTGAGCAGGCGCTGCTTGAGTGCCGCCAGGTTGGCGTCGATTTTCGGTTTGTCCGCCGGGGCCAGGCGCACCAGGTCGGCGGCGATCACGTCGGCCATGCGCCCCAGGTTATGGCTGGCCATCCACGGCTGGCTTGCCAGGCCGTCGGCCATGCCCGGTTGCACGGCGATACCGGGAAGGGCGCCGTCCACCGGGCGCGCGGCATCGACTTCGACGATGCGGATATTGCTGCGTCGGGCCATGGGGAACAGCGGATCGTCCGGCCATAGCGAGCGCAGGCCGATCACCCCGTCGGCAGCGCTGGCCAGTTTGCTCAAGGCCGGCGCGCCACGACCGCTGAAGTAGGCACTCTGGCGGGTGCCAGGCAGATTGGCGGGCGCGGCCCGTTCCAGACTGACCTCGGTGCCCTTGAGCAACGCTTCGCCCAATCCATAGGTGACTGGCAGCGATGCCAGCAGATGAACCTTTTCGCCGGCGAATGACGAGGTGACGGCCACGCCGCACAACGCGACGGCCAGGATCAGTTGTCGCAATGAAAAAACCATTATCCAAGATTCCCTTTGAGGCTGGGGACGACACCGCGGGCGATGGCGCTCAGGGCGAAGGCGATGCCGGCCATCAGGATGATCGCGGCGCCGGACGGGATCGGCAGGTCGAACACAATCGGCGCGAGGATCCCGCACAAAGTGCTGACGGTGGCGATCAGCACCGAACACCAGAAAAAGCCTTTCAATGATTGACTGAGCAAGCGCGCCGCCGCGGCGGGAATCACCAGCAACGCGCCCACCAGAATGGCGCCGATGACTTTCACCGCCGCCACGGTGATCAACGTCACCAGGACCACGAACAGGTAGTCCAGGGTCTTGACCGCCACCCCACGCACCGCCGCCAGTTGCGGGTTGAAACTGGCGAGCATGATGCGGTTGTACAGCGGCAAGGCCAGGGCCATCACCAGCGAGCCGACCACCGCCAGCACCAGCAGGTCATTGCCATTGACCGTCAGCACCGAGCCGAACAATACGTTTTCCAGGATGTGCACATTGATCTTGCCCGCCAGGATCAACAGCAGGCTGGCGCCCAGGGCCAGGGAGACGGACAGGAAGACGCCGATCAGCGTGTCGGGCGCCAGGCCGGTGCGGTTGCGCAGGTAATTGAGCAGGATGCCGAACAACAGGCAGTAGCCGAACAGGCTGCCGTAAGGCCCGGTGTAGGGTTCGCCGAGCAGGATGCCGATGGCCACGCCGGTGAGCGCCGCATGGCCCACTGCCTCGGAGAAAAACGCGAAGCGCTTGACCACCACCAGCGTGCCGAGGCCGCCCAGCACCGGGCCGATCAACAGCCCGGCCAACAGCGCATTGACCACGAACCCATAGGCCAGCGCTTCAGGCAGGTAACCGGCCGAGGCCCAGCCCTGGACCATCAAGCGAAAGGCTTCATAACTCATCAGGCCGCGCTCCCGTTCGTGCGTGGATGGGTGGAAAACAGCGTCAGCAGCCGTTCCGGGGTCAAGGTCTGGCGTGGCGGGCCGTCGAACAGCACGCGGCGATTCAGGCCGGTGACACGGTCGGCCAGGCGCCCGACGGCTTCCAGGTCATGTTCGATCCACAGCACGGTGATCCCGGCCTGGCGCCAGTCCTGCAGCAGCCGTTCGAACACCTGGATACCGGCCTCGTCCAGGGCCGACATCGGTTCATCCAGCACCAGCAACTGCGGCGAGGGAATCAGCCCCTGTGCCAGCAACACCCGCTGGCGCTCGCCGCCGGACAGCGCGCCCATGCGCCGCTTGCGCTTGTCCTGCATGCCGACCCGCTCCAGGGCGTGGCCGATGGCGCCGGCGTAATGCTTGCTCAGGCCGAGAAAGGCCGGCCGCCGCTGACACATCGCCGCCATGAAATCGTCCACGGTCATGGGCAGGCCCCGGTCGAATTCCAGCGCCTGGGGTACGTAGCCGATCACCCCGGGGTCGCCCGGCCATTGCAGGCTCAGGCGTCCCTGGTGTGGCATCTGCCCCAGCAAGGTCTTGATCAGCGAACTCTTGCCGCCGCCATTGGGACCGACCAGGGCATGTATGCTGCCGGGCTCCACCTGAAAGGCCACGTTGTCGAGAATGGTGGTGCGGCCCAGGTTCAGGCTGACCTCGGCGAACTCGATCAAGGGACCGACGCGTTGCAGGGTGAGAGGTTCCTGGATGGTCATGCGCCGGACTCCTGGATCGCCCGGACCACGGTGTCGAGGTTGCCGGTCATTTCCTTTTCGTACTTCTCGGCGCTGTAGTCGCCGTAGGAAATGTGCGAGAGCGGGTACAGCTTCACGCCCGATTCACGCTGGATGGTGTCGACGTAGGTGGAGGGAAAATCCATCTCCGAGAAGATCACCTTCACGTCCAGCTCCCGCAGTTGGTCGATGGTTTTCTTCAATTGGCTGGGGCTCGGTTCGATGCCATGGGCCGGCTCGACCACGGCGGTCACTTCCAGGCCGAATTCGCGCAACAGGTAGTCGTAGGCGGCGTGCACCGTGGCGACGCGCAATTCGGCATTGGGGGCCTGGGTCAGCTTCGCCAGGGCGGCGGCGCGCATCTGCCGCAGGCGCTTGCCATAGGCGCGGGCGTTCTGGGTATAGGCCTTGGCGTTGTCCGGGTCGAGCTTGCCCAGTTCCCGGGCGATGTTATTGACCTGGGCGATGGAGGCACTGATGGACAGGAAGGTGTGCGGGTTCACGACCTTGCCCGCGCCTCGCGCCGCCGTGCCGGTGGCGGCCAGCAGGGGCACGTTTTCGTTGGCCTCGATCACCTTCACGTCCGGGGTCTCACTGGCGGCGATCATGCGGTCGGCGAAGTCGTCATGGCCCACGCCGTTGAGCACGATCACGTCGAGGCCGCTGATGCGCTTGATGTCTTCGGCCCGTGGTTCATAGGCGTGGGGATTGAAACCGGCCGGGATCAGCGGCACGACCTCGGCCTTGTCGCCGACGATGTTGGCCACGTAGCTGTAATACGGGTGCAAGGTGATGCCAATGCGCAGGCGCTTGGCTGCTTCGGCGCTCACCGGCGAGGTGAACAGGCAGGCCAGCAGGCCGATCAACAGTAAGCGCAGCAAGGGTCGGCGTTGGGATGCAATAGGCATGGGCAAACGGTCTTCTCTCGAATGAGGGCGTGGGGTCAGTGCCGGTGCTGGCGGGTTACGCCGGCATCGAATTGCGCGACGATCTGTTGCCAGCCAGCGGCGGACAACGCCGCATCGTCCAGGGCGGTGGGCGTCGCGAGGCCAGTGCCGCGGTTGAGCCAGATGTCCGGAGCGGCGTCGGACGTTTCGCCGATGCGCATCAGAAATGAACCGGCCACCGACGGATTGGCACTGGCGCCGAAGTAGGCCTGGTCCCGCAGTTGTTGCCAGGCGTGGCCGCCCCGGCTGACAGAACTGGCGTCCTGGGCGAACGGCGCGAAGCCTTCTTCGGCCAGGGTTTGTGGGCTGGGCAGGGTGGGTTGGTCTTCGCGCAGCAAGCGGATTTCATCCAGGGTCACCCGCAGGTCGGCATAGATGCCTTGCTCGGCGGCGCTGAGGTCGCGGCGGGCGTCGAGCTGGTTCGAGGCCAGGTGAGGCGTGTCTTCGGCCTTGCCATGCCAGGCCACCACGGACCCGGCCACCAGCACGATGACCAGGCACAACAGCAACACATACAGGGTTTCATGGCCCGCGCCGGCGGGGCGGATGACTTGAGTCGTGGCGTTGCTCATGGGGCCTCGATGTCGGCTTGGTCGATTTCCACCACGTGGCCGGGGCCGGCGTCGAAGAGCACGTAGAATTCAGCGTTCGGTTTCTTGAAGGTCAGCTTCGAGTCGGCGCCGAGCTTGCCCGGGACGAGGATGGTTTCGTCATAACCGATCACGTCCAGGGTCACTCCGGGTGCACCGCTGCCGTCGGAAAAGCCACCGGTGCATTGGATCTGTTCGGCGTCGATGGCCTTGCACTCGCACATCGGGTTGTGGGCCAGGACGCTGGTGCTTGCGCCTGCGCAGAGCAACAGCGCCAGGCCCTTGGATAAAACGCGGAGGGTCATGGTTTGGTTCCTTGGTTCTTCAGCCAGGCGACGGTGGCCGGGGAGGCCTGGCTCAGGGGAATGAAGGCTTGATGCATCGAACCGTCCCAACCTTCGAGGGTTATCCACAGTTCGGCATCGGGCTGGGTCTTTGGCGGGACCGGCAACAAGGCGCCCATGCGATAGGGCGAGCCGAAGAAAATCACCCCGGCGGCCCGCAGGCTGCGGGGCTTGCCGATGCGCAAGTAGGTGGCCTTGACCTGGCCGATACAGCTCTGGCACAGGGCCGCGTTGAAGTGCTTCATCGGCCCGGCGGGCCCTTCGGTCCGTGGGGCTTCGTTGCGAAACTCCGCCAGGCGCAGGCTCCAGGGACCGACCTGGACTTCACCGACGTCCCGTTCGCCAAGCCCGGCATCGCCGCGGAACAGGGCGGCCTCGGAGAGGTATTTGGGCATGAATCCCAGGGGAATCAGCAGCAACAGGACGTTGAGATGGAAGCGCCATTTATGCCAGAACAGGCTCAGGCGTGACGGTGATGATGAAGCGGTATTGGACGGGTTCACAGGCTGCCCTCCGACGATTCACGGTGGACGGACGGCTGCAGTGCCTGCGCGATTCGGGCGCCACGGGTGGGTTTCTGGCTACGCTTGAAGGCATTGGCGGTGGCCAGGGCCGTGCGTTTGGTCCAGATCAGCAGCCCGCTGAGGACCATCATGCTCAGGATCAGACCGAAGAAAAACCAGATGAGCTTGATCCAGAGTCCGCCGAAGTCCCCGGTGTGCAAGGGCCGCATGGATTCGGTGACGAACTCCAGGGTCGTGCGGTCCGACAGCAACCGGGAGGCGGCCACGTCGCCGTTGTAGGGGTTGATGGTGGCAGTCTGGAACATCAGCGGATACCAGCCGCGGCCACCGATTTCCAGATGGCTGTAGGCATTGCCGGGCAGGCTGATGAAACTCGCTTCCAGTCCCGGGATGCGTTGCTGGGCGATTTCGATGGCCCGGTCCAGGTTCAACTGCGGTGGTGCCTGGCCATCAACGGACAACGGCACGTTTTCACGGGCCACCACCGGGATGACCGGTTCGCTGGAAATGGAGATCTGGTTGTCGCCCAGCAGGGCCTGGATCAGGAACCAGGTGCCGGTGACGGAGATGACCGCGATGAACCAGATCGACCAGATCCCGCTGAGCCGGTGGAAATCACCCCAGAAAATCCGTGCGCCGTGGCGAATCCGCAGGGTCGGACGGAGGAAGCCTTTCCAGAAACGCTTGTAGACCACCAGCCCGGTCACCAGGGATGCGAGCAAGGGCAGGCCCAGGAACGACACCAGGTACCAGCCCCAACTGTAGCCGTTGGTGAACGGCACCAGCCACCAGCCATGCAGCGCGCGGGTGAAGGCCTGGAAATTGAATGTCGGCGCCGAGCCCTGGATGACGCCGCTGTAAGGGTTGACGTAGACCGTGTCGGGGCGTCCGTCGGGGTAGGTCACGCCGACTTCCAGTGCAAAATGCGACTCGTCCGGACGGATGATGCTTTGCACCTGGGTTTGCGGCTGGGCCTGCTTGATCGCGGCGATCACCTGGTCATAGCTGAGCAGCGTGGCCTCGTCCGAGGGTTTGCTGGCCCGCATGTCGGGATTGGCCAGCCAGACGATCTCCTGGCTGACCACCGCCAGGGTGCCGGTGACGCAGACGATGAGCACGAAGAACCAGATGGGCAATGCCAGCCAGCTATGGACCAGGAACCAGAGTTTGGAGCGGGATTTCTTCGACATGATTGAACGTCTTGATTCGATGAAAGGTTCCGTATCACGGGCTTCGCAACACCCTGAACCCAAAAAGGCAGACCGTGGCTTTTGCCGACGCGGCCTGCTGCATCTAATTAAGACGAACGAGCGATCGTAATCCTGAAGGGGAAGATGAAAGAAAATGTTTCGCGTGGTAGGAGCTGCCGAAGGCTGCGATTTTTTGATCTTTCCCTTGGAATTCAAGTGTCAGGGAAAGATCGCAGCCTCGTTGCACTCGACAGCTCCACAGGACGCGAACCGGTGAGCGCGGGGGCAAATCAGCCTTGCCGTTGAAACATCTCCCTGGCCCGTTGCTCGATCTGGTCCTGGCTCAGGTCTTCCTTGTGCGTCGCGAGGAACCACAGATGCCCATAGGGATCCTTCAGGGTGCCGCTGCGATCTCCGTAGAACTGGTCCTTGACCTCGGAAATCACCGTGCCGCCGGCGGCAACGGCCTGGGCAAATGCGCTGTCCACGTCCTCGACATATAAATGCAGGCCGACCGATGGCGATTGGTCCGGGTTACTCAGGGGACCTTGATCGCAAGGCGTGCCAAGCATGATCGGATAACCGTTGATTCGCAGCTCGGCGTGCCCGATGCCCCCGTCGGGCATGGCCAGGCGCATGACCTCGGTGGCATTGAAGGCTTTTTTGTAGAAGTCGATGGCTTCGGCAGCTTTTTGAATGCCCAGGTAGGGCGTGATGTTATGGAAACCTTCGGGAATGGCATTGACGCCCATGACGTTTCTCCTTTTGTTATAGGGAGGCGAAGAGAGTCTTCGTCGATTTGCGCTCCTCCACTATAGGCCAGCGACCCTGGATGGACGCGAAGGCCGACGAACGCTTCAAGGCTGTTCCAGCAGGTGAGCTCCCGGCCCGCGTTGGCCCAGTACGTCGCCCTGATTGCGCAGCGGGCAAGCTTCCATCGACAGGCATCCGCAGCCGATGCAGCCATTGAGTCGATCACGTAGCGCCACCAATTGGTTGATGCGTTCGTCCAGGTCCCGGCTCCACTGCGCCGACAAGGTCTGCCAATCGGCGGCCGTCGGGGCGCGGTTGTCCGGCAGGTTGTTCAACGCCTCGCCGATTTCCGCCAACGGAATGCCCAGGCGCTGGGCGACCTTGATCAGTGCCACGCGACGCAATACCGCTCGTGGGTAACGACGTTGGTTACCCGGGTTGCGCGTGCTTTTGATCAGCCCCTTGGATTCGTAGAAGTGCAGGGCGGTGACCGTCACGCCGCTGCGGGCGGCCACTTGGCCGACGGTGAGTTCCTTGTGGATATCGATCTGCGCCATCGTTTCAATTCACCGCTTGACCTCAAGTTAACTAGAGGTTTTACCCTGCACGCCTTCGGATCGCAAGATTCGCCTGACCTGCATAGGGGACCTTTCATGCAATCGCCAAGGAACAATCGCAGTTTCACCCAACTGATGGAATTCGACATCGAACCTCAATGGCAGCAGGCGCTGGTAACCGCCTTGTCGGAACAGACCGAGCGCCTGGCCCGGGATCACCAGGGGTTCCTCAGTGCCAGTATCCAAGCCAGCGACGATGGTCGCCGCGTGCTCAACTATTTGCAGTGGCAGACCCGCGAGGCAGGCGAGGCGGCACTCCGAAGTGTCGAAAAGGGCGAGCAGGGTTTCTGGCGGCTGATCCAGGCTCACCGCGCCAAAGCCGTGACGTTCGCTTCGTTCCAGGTGCTCCGCAACATCGAGCGCAGCCTGGACAACGCGCTGCATTGCCAGTTGGTCGATTAAGCGCAACGGCTGATCCAGGCAGGCAATACCCACTATCGAGAGGGTTGATTTCTGCCGCACAGGACCGGCGGGTAGCCTTTGTTCATCGCCCAACTCCAACACCGGACACCCGCCATGAACCGTACCTTTGCCGTTTTGTTGCTCTTGACCGCCACCCTCCTGGGCGGCTGCGCCAGCTCTTCCCCGGAGCTGCGCCCCTACACCGCCGATGAGACCCGCGAGCTGGCCCTTGAAGCCTTGAATCGCCGTGGCCTTTCGTTCGAGGAATACCACGCGAAAAAAGCCGAGCTGCTTGGCTCGTCGCAGAAAAACGTGGGATTCGACGATCAGGGCCAGATGAGTGCCGAGCAGGTTGTGCAACAACCTGGCCGGTCTAGCTGAGGGGACTGTACCGCTCAAAGTTTTGCCCAACTGTCCGTGGGTTTGGGTCAGGACGTGGGGTAGGGTCATGACTTGACTGACCGCCCCTGATGGACTGACCTGACATGACCCTTTCGCTTGACCTGCTGCTGGGCTTCGCCCTGTTTGCCCTGGTGACCTCGATCACGCCAGGTCCTAACAACACCATGTTGCTGGCCTCGGGTGTGAATTTCGGTTTCAACCGCACCATCCCGCACATGCTGGGTATTACCTGCGGCTTCTTTTCCCTGGTGCTGGCGGTGGGCCTTGGCCTGGGCGCGGTATTCCAGACGTATCCACTGCTCTATACCGCGTTGCGCTACATCGGCGCGGCGTACCTGTTGTACCTGGCGTGGAAAATAGCCCACTCCGGCCCGGTTTCGGACAGCCAGCCGGGGAACAATACGCCGATCAGCTATTGGGGCGCCGCGGCGTTCCAATGGGTCAATCCCAAGGCCTGGATCATGGCCATCGGCGCCATCAGTACCTACACGCCACTGCAGGGTTATTTCTTCAATGTGCTGGTGATTGCGGCGGTGTTTGCCTTGATCAATCTGCCAAGCGTGAGCCTGTGGGTGGTGTGCGGCAGCCTGTTGCGCAACCTGTTGCGTGATCGTCGCTGGCTGCGCCTGTTCAACTGGGGCATGGCGCTGTTGTTGGTCGCTTCGATGTACCCCTTGTTGCTCGAAAGCATCCGTTGAGGGCTGAGCTTCGAGGCGATGCCTGCTAAGCTCGCTGTTCAGGAGCGTTCCTACGCACTTTTAAACGAAGTCCGACTTCTTTAAGGTTTACGATCAGGTATTGCTAGTCTCGAACCCAACGAGGTCGCCTGATCCCGGAGCAGGCTCTGCGAGTTCCCTATGAATAAACGTCCTTTGTATTTCGATTACGCCGCCACCACACCGGTGGATGAGCGGGTCATCCGGGTCATGGTCGAATGTCTGGGTTTTGACGGCAACTTCGGCAACCCGGCTTCCAGTTCCCATGCCTTCGGCCAGGAGGCCCGGCGCTCGGTGGAGCGTGCCCGCCAGCAGGTGGCGCAATTGGTGGGGGCCCAGCCCGAACAGATCGTCTGGACTTCCGGCGCCACCGAATCCAACAACCTCGCCCTCAAGGGTGTCGCCCAGGCACGCAGTGGGTCCGCCGGCCATGTCATCACCAGCCTGATCGAGCACAAGGCGATTCTCGATACAGCGCGCCAGCTCGAGGAAAGTGGCGTCGCGGTTACCTGGCTGGCGCCGGACGCCGAGGGCCTGATCAGCCCGCAAGCGGTTCGCCAGGCGTTGCGCGAGGACACGTTCCTGGTCTCGCTGATGCTGGTGAACAACGAGCTGGGCACCGTCAACGACATCATCGCCATTGGCGAGGTCGTTCGCGAGCACGGTGCGTTGTTCCATGTGGACGCGGCCCAGGGCGCAGGCAAGGTGCGGATCGACCTGTCTCGCTGGCCGGTGGACCTGATGTCTTTTTCCGCGCATAAAATCTACGGTCCCAAGGGCATCGGTGCGCTCTACGTCGGCGACCGTGCCCGGCCACGGCTAGCGGCGCAGATCCATGGCGGTGGACATGAGGGCGGTTTGCGCTCCGGAACCCTGGCGACCCACCAGATTGCAGCCATGGGCGCCGCATTTGAACTGGCAGCCGCGGCATTCGACGAAGAACTCGCTAAAATCGCCCGGTTGCGCAATCGTTTGCTCGAGCCGCTGCTGGCGTTGCCCGGTGTGCGTATTAACGGCAGTGCGAGCCGCCGGATTCCCCACACGCTGAGCCTGACGTTCAACGAAGGTGAGTTCAACCCGGCGACATTGGGCGCATCGATTGCATTTTCCGCGACCTCGGCCTGCAATTCGGCGCAAAACACTCCGTCCCACGTGCTGCTGGCCCTGGGGCACGATGCCCGTGCGGCCGGGCGGACCATTCGCTTGAGCCTGGGGCGCTTTACCACAGAGCAGGATATCGACGAGGCGGTGCGGCTGATCAAGGCGGCGTGCGCGGCTGCGCCGGCGTTCTGGGCCACGACCCCATAAGAGCCGGATTCGGCATCGAACAACAATATCAACGAGCAGGAGAAACAATGAGCACCGAGCCTTTGCCCCATGGACTGGTTCCCCAGCGCCTGGCCCGAATCCGCCAACTGATGAGCCGAGAGGGTATTCACGCGCTGCTGGTGCCGTCGGCCGACCCGCACCTGTCTGAATACCTGCCGGGTTATTGGCAGGGGCGGCAATGGTTGTCGGGGTTCCATGGTTCGGTGGGGACCTTGATCGTGACCGGCAGTTTCGCCGGCGTCTGGGCCGACAGCCGGTATTGGGAGCAGGCCACCAAGGAGCTGGAGGGCAGTGGTATCGAGCTGGTCAAACTGATTCCAGGCCAGCCCGGCCCCCTGGACTGGCTGGCCGAACAAACGCCTGAAGGCGCAGTGGTTGCGGTCGACGGTGCGGTCATGGCCGTGGCATCGGCCCGCACCTTGGGCGGCAAGCTCGCCGAACGCGGCGCGCGGTTACGCACCGACATCGACCTGCTCAAGGACGTCTGGACCGATCGCCCAGGTCTGCCGGATCAACCGGTCTACGCCCATTTGCCGCCCCAGGCGACCGTCAGCCGGGTCGAAAAACTCGCCAAGTTGCGCGAAGCCCTCCAGGAGCGTGGTGCCGACTGGCATTTCATCGCCACGCTGGATGACATTGCCTGGTTGTTCAACCTGCGTGGGGCAGATGTGTCGTTCAACCCCGTGTTCGTTTCCTTTGCCTTGATCAGCCAGCAGCAAGCAACGCTGTTCGTGGCCCTGGACAAGGTTGACGCAGCGCTGCGTGCGGTTCTGGAGCAGGACGGCGTGACCCTGCGCGATTACAGCGAAGCTGCCGCCGCGTTGCGCGAAGTGCCGGACGGCGCGAATCTGCAGGTCGACCCAGCGCGGGTGACGGTCGGCTTGCTGGATAACCTGGGCAGTGGCGTGAAGCTGATCGAAGGTCTCAATCCAACGACGCTGGCCAAGTCCCGTAAAAGCCTGGCCGACGCCGAGCACATCCGTCGGGCCATGGAGCAGGACGGCGCGGCGCTCTGTGAATTCTTCGCCTGGCTGGAAGGGGCCTGGGGGCGCGAGCGCATCACCGAGTTGACCATCGACGAGCACCTGACTGCCGCCCGCACACGTCGGCCGGATTTCGTCTCCCTGAGCTTCAATACCATCGCCGCCTTTAACGCCAACGGCGCGATGCCCCATTACCATGCCACGCAAGAGGCCCATGCCGTCATCGAAGGTGATGGCCTGTTGCTGATCGATTCCGGAGGCCAGTACCTGGGAGGCACCACTGATATCACCCGCATGGTGCCGGTCGGAACACCCACCGCTGAGCAGAAACGTGACTGCACCCGTGTGCTCAAGGGGGTGATTGCCCTGTCTCGGGCCAAATTTCCGCGGGGCATTCTTTCGCCCTTGCTGGATGCCATCGCCCGTGCACCGATCTGGGCGGAGCAAGTCGATTACGGCCACGGCACCGGCCATGGTGTCGGCTATTTCCTCAATGTCCACGAAGGCCCGCAGGTGATTGCCTATCAAGCCGCTGCCGCGCCGCAAACGGCGATGCAGGCCGGCATGATCACCTCGATCGAACCGGGTACTTATCGTCCCGGCCGCTGGGGTGTGCGCATCGAGAACCTGGTGTTGAACCGCGAAGCCGGAAGCAGCGAGTTCGGCGAGTTCCTCGAGTTCGAAACCCTGACCTTGTGCCCGATCGACACCCGTTGCCTGGAGCCTTCGCTGCTGACCCAGGACGAAAAAGACTGGTTCAACGGCTACCACGCCGAGGTTCAGCGTCGATTGAGCCCGTTGCTGGACGGTGACGCACTGCAGTGGCTCAACACCCGGACGATGGCGATTTGAGGTAGAGGATCAGGCGAGGGCTTCACGGACGAAGTCCAGCCGATCCTGGCCGAAGAACAGCTCGTCGCCGACAAACATGCTCGGGGCACCGAACACGCCTCGTCCGATGGCGTCTTCGGTGGCGCTCTTGAGTGCTTGCTTGACCTGCTCGTCGCTCGTCAGGGCCAGCACATGGTCGGCGTCGAAACCGCCTTCGTTCAGGACGGCTGCGACAGTCTCGGGGTCATTGAGGTTGCGGGCGTCCACCCAAAAGGCGCGGAACAGGCAATCGACGAAGGCCTCGAAGCGCTCGGGATGGCGCAGTTGCATGGCGGTCACCGCGCGCATCAGCAGCAGTGTGTTGACGGGGAAGTAAGGATTGAACTGGAAGGCGACGCCGTAGCGCTTGGCGAAGCGATTCAGATCCTTGAACAGGTAAGGGGTCTTGGCTGGCACTGTCGCCGGTGATGCGTTGCCGGTTGCCTTGAAGACGCCGCCCAATAATATCGGACGATAGATCAACTGGCTGTTTGTCTGCGCACACAGCGCCGGCAACTGGGTATAGGCCAGGTACGTGGTCGGGCTGCCGAGATCGAAGTAGAACTCCACTGATTTGCTCATGGTATCTGCTCTCTTGTTGTTATGAGGGGAGGACTTACCAGCGTTCGTTCCAGGGGCGCAGGTCCAGCTCGAAGGTCCAGGCGTCGCGAGGTTGGCTGTGCAGATACCAGTAGCTGTCGGCGATGTGTTCAGGATTCAGGATGCCGTCCTGAACCTTGGTGGCATATTTTTCCGGGAAATGATCGCGGATGAAGTCGGTGTCGATGGCGCCATCCACCACCACATGGGCCACATGGATATTCAGCGGCCCCAGCTCTCGGGCCATGCTTTGTGCCAGTGCGCGGATGCCATGTTTGGCACCTGCGAACGCAGCGAACCCCGAAGCGCCGCGCAATCCCGCCGTTGCTCCGGTAAACAGGATGGTTCCGCATTGGCGCTTGACCATGCGCTTGGCCACTTCCCGTGCATTGAGAAAACCTGAGAAGCAGGCCATCTCCCAAATCTTGAAATACTTGCGTGCGGTTTCTTCGAGGATGCTGCAAGGAACGTTGGCGCCTATGTTGAACACAAAGGCCTCGATCGGGCCGATCTGGTTCTCGATTTGCTCGATGAGTGCGATCACATCGTCTTCTTTACGTGCATCACAGGCAAACCCGTGGGCTTCGCCGCCTTGGGCGCGGATTCCATCCACAAGCGGCTGGAGTTTGTCAGCGCTGCGACGGGTAACACAGGCCACGAAACCTTCCTGTGCAAAGCGTTTGGCAATCGCTCCGCCGGTGGCATCGCCCGCGCCAACAACCAGTACGACCTTCTTGTTATTCATGGTCAGCCTCATTGGTAAACGATCGTTAACTAAACGGACGTTATGCTAAGATCCGGCAAGCGTCAAGGTGAGCAATCAGGGGGCACGACCATGCGTTATTCAGCCAATCACAAAATGGAAACCCGCGAGAAACTACTGGCGAGCAGTGCCATGTCCGCCAAAAAATCCGGTTTCTCTACGGTCGGTGTCGATGGCCTGATGAAAGCGATCGGGTTGAGTGGCGGTGCGTTCTATAGCCACTTCTCGTCCAAGGATGAGCTTTTCAAGGCCATTGTTGAGCGGGAGTTGGCTCAAAGCCTGGATCGCTTGAGCGGCGACGGCGCCATGGACTCGATGAAACTGGAGCGCTGCCTCAAGCAGTACTTGAGCATGAGCCATGTCGAGCAGCCCGAGGCAGGGTGTGCGTTACCGGTACTGGGCGCTGAGATCGCACGATCGGACCTCCAGGTGAGGGAGGTGGCGCAAACGTGGATCTGTCGTCTGCACGAAAGCTGGGCGCGGATACTGGGAAGCGACAGCCTGGCCTGGACCATTCTGTCTCAATGCGTGGGGGCGTTGGTTGTCGCGCGGATGCTGGTCACACCGCAGATCCAGCGTGACGTCCTCAAGTCCAGCCATGAGGACATCAGTCGTCGAATCGCCGAACAGGGGCTCGGCTAAGCTGATCTATTTGCAGATGACGATCATGCTGCGACTGGTATAGCCGGCGGGATTGAGCCCGAAGGGATAATCCCCTGGTTCTTCGACGGCGTCGCCGGACTTGGCGATGACCTTGTAACTCTTGGGAGCACATGAATTGGCGGCACTGGCAGCGCACTGGTCCCAGGATGAGGACAGTCCGGAGCAGTTGATGTGCAGACCCTTTTTGCCGCGTTTGACTTCACTTTTCGATGTTGCCGCACAGCCCGCTACTGCAAGTACGGCGATCAGTATCAAAATTCGTTTCATTCCCGTCCTTATAACCGCCGCGGATCTTATGTCTGCGTGCGATCGTGTTCGCTCTTCTTGAAGCGTTCATGACGTCCTGTATGAAAAAATCCATGTCTGGCATTAGGTTACTGGCCTAAACATGGCCTAAATGCGCGGCAAATGCCAGACCTTCGTTAAATCCTGATTCAATCTACCGCGACAGCAGGCTTTGCGGTGCTGGCCATGGTCAGCGTTGCGCCCACCGACGCGAGGATGATGCAGGTAATGGCCATCCACTGGGCCAGGGACAGGTACTCCTGGAGAAAGACGAGCCCCGATAAGGCCGCGATGGCCGGTTCGACGCTCATCAAGGTGCCGAAGGTGCGGGCAGGCATTCGAGTCAGGGCGACCATTTCCAGCGTGTAGGGCAGGGCTGTGGACAGGATGGCGACGCCGATGGCGATTGGAATCAGGCTCGGTGTGAGCAGTGCGGCGCCTGCGTGGACAATGCCGATAGGCGCGACGAACAGGGCCGCGATCATGACTCCCAATGCGGCAGTCTGCACGCCATTGTCCGCTCCGGCTTTCTGACCGAACAGGATGTACAACGCCCAGCAGAAACCGGCACCCAGCGCGTAGCCGGCTCCAACCAGATCGATACCGGCACTGGTCGCGCCGGTCGGTATGAGCAGCAGCAGGCCAACCACCGCCAAGGCGATCCAGAGAAAGTCGATTGCCCGGCGCGAGGCGTAAATGGCGACTGCCAGAGGCCCGGTGAATTCCAATGCGACGGCAATGCCCAGTGGAACGGTGCGAACGGACATATAGAAGAGGAAGTTCATACCGCCTAGCGCCATACCGTAAACAATCACCGTGCGCAGGGATTGGCCGGTGAGCTTGGCGCGCCAGGGGCGGAGCATTAACAGCATGATGAGGCTGGCAAAAATGAGTCGCAGCGTCGTAGTGCCTTGTGCACCCACTACCGGGAACATGCTTTTGGCGAGGGAGGCTCCTGCTTGAATGGACGTCATGGCGATTAATAGCAAGGCAACCGGGTACAGAGTGGAGGCCAGGCTGCGATGTGGGGGGAGCGTCATTGCGAAGTGTCGTCCGGAATAAAGGCGAGGGAGGCTGCGTTGAGCAGTATATTGCGCATATGCAGCGATTCCGTCTACATACCGGGCATATTTAAGTGTCATGTCAGGCTATAGATAGAAAAATCAAATTAAGGGTTGACGGCAGATTCTGGAAGTCTATAATTCGCCCCACTTCCGGCGCAGTCGAAACGGAAAACTCCTTGAAATTCAACGAGTTAAGTAGGTTTCGACGATGCGGGGCTTCAGTTCATCGAAGTCCGGAAGGCGCAGATAGAGCAGTGTTGTTTGGCTCTATATGTGGTTCGATCCTCTCGGTCGAAAGCGGTGAAAAAGAGGTGTTGACAGCAGCGAGTAACGCTGTAGAATTCGCCTCCCGCTAACGAGAGATCGGAAGCGCAAGTGGTTGAAGTTGAAAAGGAAACTTTGAAAACTTCTGAAAATAACCGCTTGACAGATACACGGGGCG
>NZ_FNOA01000046.1:0-7696 GCF_900106885.1 Pseudomonas sp. NFACC14 | reverse complement strand
TAGGATTTCAATGTCCAGGTCTTTTTGCCTGAGCAACGCTTTGAGCTGCTGAATTTCACGCTGATCAGCGGTAATCGCCTTGGCACCCACCGGGGTCGAACCCAAGCGTTCCTTGCGAACCTGATCGACCCAGCGGCGAAGCGCCGTGGGCCCAATATCCAGGCTGGCGCAGACTTCGGGAACCGACTGTCCCTCGTCCAGCACCATGCTGGCCGCTTTGAGTTTGAACTCACTGGAGTAAGATTTACGCATAACCAAAAACACCTCAGATTTGGGCGCCATCATAGCGCCCGATTGAAGTGTCCAAAATCATTAGGCCAGTTCAAGCTTGCTCGCGATGAGGCCCTTTCTGTCACTGCACATCCCAGATCAGAAGAAACTCAACCCCACATGGAACAGCTTCTCGACATCGCGAATGTGCTTCTTGTCCACCAGGAACAGGATGACGTGGTCGCCGGTCTTGATCGTGGTGTCGTCGTGGGCGATCAGGACTTCTTCGTCGCGGATGATCGCGCCGATGGTGGTGCCGGGGGGCAGGCCGATGTCGCGGATGGCTTTGCCGATCACTTTGCTGGACTTGGCATCGCCGTGGGCAATGGCCTCGATGGCTTCGGCCGCGCCGCGGCGCAGGGAGTGGACGCTGACGATGTCGCCGCGGCGTACGTGGGCGAGCAAGGTGCCGATGGTTGCCAGTTGCGGACTGATGGCGATGTCGATGTCGCCGCCCTGGATCAGGTCGACGTAGGCCGGGTTGTTGATGATGGTCATCACTTTCCTCGCCCCCAGGCGCTTGGCCAGTAGCGACGACATGATGTTGGCTTCGTCGTCGTTGGTCAGGGCCAGGAAGATGTCGGCGTCGGCGATGTTTTCTTCCAGCAGCAGGTCGCGGTCCGAGGCGCTGCCTTGCAGCACCACGGTGCTGTCGAGGGTGTCCGAGAGGTAGCGGCAGCGGGCCGGGTTCATCTCGATGATCTTGACCTGGTAGCGGCTTTCGATGGCTTCGGCCAGGCGCTCGCCGATCTGTCCGCCGCCAGCGATGACGATGCGTTTGTAGTTCTCGTCGAGGCGGCGCATTTCGCTCATCACCGCGCGAATATTCGCCTTGGCGGCGATGAAAAACACTTCGTCGTCGGCTTCGATCACCGTATCGCCCTGGGGCAGGATCGGCCGGTCCCGGCGGAAAATCGCCGCGACCCGGGTCTCCACGTTCGGCATGTGTTCGCGCAACTGGCGCAGTTGCTGGCCCACCAGCGGCCCGCCGTAGTAGGCCTTGACCGCCACCAGTTGGGCCTTGCCTTCGGCGAAGTCGATCACCTGCAGGGCGCCGGGGTGCTCGATCAGGCGCTTGATGTAGTTGGTCACCACCTGTTCGGGGCTGATCAGCACGTCCACCGGGATCGCTTCGTTGTCGAACAGGTCGGCACGGGTCAGGTAGGCGGCTTCGCGCACCCGGGCGATTTTGGTCGGGGTGTGGAACAGGGTGTGGGCGACCTGGCAAGCGACCATGTTGGTTTCGTCGCTGTTGGTCACGGCCACCAGCATGTCGGCATCGTCGGCGCCGGCCTGGCGCAGTACCGTGGGCAAGGAACCTCGGCCCTGAACGGTGCGGATGTCGAGGCGGTCGCCGAGGTCGCGCAGGCGTTCGCCGTCGGTGTCGACCACGGTGATGTCGTTGGCCTCGCTGGCCAGATGTTCCGCCAGCGAACCGCCGACCTGCCCTGCGCCGAGGATGATGATTTTCATCCAGTCACTCCTATCGAATCGGTCTTAACCGCGTGCGGCGGCGATCTTGATCAGCTTGGCGTAGTAGAAGCCGTCGTGCCCGCCCTCTTGGGCCAGCAACTGGCGGCCATGGGGCTGCTTCAGCCCGGCCTGGCTGGCGATGTCCAGTTCCCGGGCACCCGGGGTGCGGGCGAGGAAGGCCTCGATCACGTCGGTGTTCTCGGTAGGCAAAGTCGAACAGGTGGCGTAGAGCAACATGCCGCCCACTTCCAGGGTCTGCCACAGGGCATCGAGCAGTTCGCTCTGCAACGTGGCCAGTGCGGCGATGTCGTCCGGCTGGCGGGTGAGCTTGATGTCCGGATGCCGACGGATCACGCCGGTGGCCGAGCACGGCGCGTCCAGCAGGATGCGCTGGAACGGTTTGCCGTCCCACCAGGTCGCGGTGTCGCGGCCGTCGGCGGCGATCAGTTGGGCGTCCAGGCCCAGGCGTTCGAGGTTTTCCTTCACCCGCACCAAGCGCTTGGCTTCCAGGTCCACCGCCACCACGCCGGCCAGCTTCGGCTCGGCCTCGAGAATGTGACAGGTTTTGCCGCCGGGCGCGCAGCAGGCGTCCAGCACCCGTTGCCCGGGCGCCAGCTCCAGCAGATCGGCGGCCAGTTGCGCGGCTTCGTCCTGGACGCTGATCCAGCCCTCGGCAAAGCCCGGCAACGCCCGTACGTCGCCCGGGGTTTCCAGCACGATACCGTCGCGGCTGTACTGGCACGGGATGGCCGGGATGCCCGCCTCGCCCAGCAACGCCAGGTAGACATCGCGGGTATGGTGGCGACGGTTGACTCGCAGGATCATCGGCGGGTGGGCGTTGTTGGCCGCGCAGATCGCTTCCCATTGCTCGGGCCAGAAGGCTTTCAGGGATTTCTGCAACCAGCGCGGGTGGGCGGTGCGTACCACCGGGTCGTGTTCCAGCTCGGCCAGCAGGGTTTCGCTTTCCCGTTGGGCGCGGCGCAACACGGCATTGAGCAGGGCCTTGGCCCAGGGCTTTTTCAGCTTGTCGGCGCAGCCTACGGTCTCGCCGATGGCGGCGTGGGCCGGGACGCGGGTGTAGAGCAGTTGATAGAGCCCCACCAGCAGCAGCGCTTCGACGTCGGCATCGGCGGCCTTGAACGGCTTCTGCAACAGCTTGGCCGCCAGGGCCGACAACCGTGGCTGCCAGCGGGCGGTGCCGAAGGCCAAGTCCTGGGTGAAACCGCGATCACGGTCATCGACCTTGTCCAGTTGGGTCGGCAGGGAACTGTTCAGCGAGGCTTTCCCGCTGAGTACCGCGGCAAGGGCCTTGGCGGCGGCCAGACGCGGGTTCATGAGGCGTCCGTCGCTTGGCCGAGGACGGTGCCGACGGCAAATTTCTCACGGCGGCTGTTGAACAGGTCGCTGAAGTTCAGCGCCTTGCCACCGGGTAGTTGCAGGCGCGTCAGGCACAACGCCTGTTCACCGCAGGCAACGACGAGGCCGTCCTTGCTGGCGCTGAGGATTTCACCCGGTGCGCCCTTCCCTTCGGCGTAATTGGCCGCCAGCACTTTCAGGGCTTCGCCGTTCAAGGTGCTGTGGCAGATCGGCCAAGGGTTGAAGGCCCGCACCAGGCGCTCCAGCTCGACGGCCGGACGGCTCCAGTCGATGCGGGCTTCGTCCTTGTTCAATTTGTGTGCGTAAGTGGCGAGGCTGTCATCCTGCACTTCGCCTTCCAGCGTGCCGGCAGCCAGGCCGGCAATGGCCTCGACCACGGCCGGCGGGCCGATGAGTGCGAGGCGGTCGTGCAGGCTACCGCCGGTGTCGTCGGCACTGATGGGGGTGCTGACCTTGAGCAGCATCGGCCCGGTGTCCAGGCCGGCTTCCATGCGCATCACCGTCACGCCGCTCTCGGCATCGCCGGCTTCCACGGCGCGCTGGATCGGCGCCGCACCGCGCCAGCGCGGCAGCAGCGAGGCATGGCTGTTGATGCAGCCCAGGCGCGGGATATCCAGCACCACTTGGGGCAGGATCAGGCCGTAGGCGACCACCACCATCAAGTCCGGCTGCAGCGCCGCCAGTTCGGCCTGGGCCTGCGCGTCGCGCAGGGTCGGCGGCTGCAACACCTGGATGCCGTGTTCCAGGGCAAGCTGCTTGACCGGGCTGGGCATCAGTTTTTGCCCGCGACCGGCCGGCCGGTCCGGCTGGGTGTAGACCGCGACGATGTCGTGGGGGCTGGCCAGCAGGGCCTTGAGGTGTTCGGCGGCAAATTCGGGAGTGCCGGCAAAGACGATGCGCAGGGGCTCAGTCATGGGAAGCTCTCAATTACAAAGCAGTCGCAAAAAGAAAAAGGCTTGCCGCGGCAAGCCTTTGAAGGGGGGCATCAAGCATTCTGGCGATGAAGTTTTTCCAGTTTTTTCTTGATCCGGTCACGCTTGAGGGTAGACAGGTAATCCACGAACAGCTTGCCGTTGAGGTGGTCGCACTCGTGCTGGATGCACACCGCCAGCAAGCCTTCGGCGATCAGTTCATACGGCTGGCCGTCACGGTCCAGGGCCTTGATCTTGACCTTCTGCGGCCGGTCGACGTTTTCATAGAAGCCTGGCACCGACAGGCAGCCTTCCTGGTACTGGTCCATCTCGTCGGTCAGGGTTTCGAACTCGGGGTTGATGAACACCCGCGGCTCGCTGCGGTCTTCGGAAAGGTCCATCACGACGATACGCTTGTGCACGTTGACCTGGGTCGCGGCGAGGCCGATGCCTGGCGCCTCATACATTGTTTCAAACATGTCATCGACCAACTGACGCACTTCGTCGTCCACTACGGCCACCGGTTTGGCGATAGTGCGCAGGCGCGGGTCCGGAAATTCGAGAATGTTCAAAATGGCCATAAGCTTGATAAATGCACGTGTGAGGTAAAGTCGGGTGGCTGGCCTGGCGTGTCTTGGGATGCAGGCTACCGTTGTAAAACGTTGCCCTTGGGGAAAACAGCTCCGCAGGGCAGTGAGCCACGGGGGCTCAGGCGTTTTACGCGAACGCACATAATAAAGGGATTCACCGCATGAGGAAATCACTACTCGCCCTGCTGCTCCTGGCTTCGGCCGGTATCGCGCATGGGCAAGTGCAACTTCGGGAAGGTTTTCCCCAGCAATACACAGTGGTCACGGGGGACACACTGTGGGACATTTCCGGCAAATACCTGCGCGAGCCGTGGAAATGGCCCGAACTCTGGCAGGCCAACCCGCAGATCGAAAACCCCAACCTGATCTATCCGGGCGATACCCTGTCGCTGGTCTACGTCAACGGCCAGCCACGCCTGATCCTCGATCGCGGCGCCTCCCGCGGCACCATCAAGCTGTCGCCACGCATTCGCAGTTCGCCGGTGGCCGACGCCATCCCGAGCATTCCGCTGCAAGCCATCAACAGCTTCCTGCTGAGCAACCGCATCGTCGACACACCTGAGGATTTCGACAAGGCGCCCTACGTCGTCGCCGGCAATGCCGAGCGGGTGCTCAGCGGCATGGGGGATCGGGTCTTTGCCCGTGGCAGATTCGACTCGAACCAGTCGGCCTACGGCATCTTCCGCCAGGGCAAAGTCTACACCGACCCCGAGACCAAGGAATTTCTAGGCATCAACGCCGACGACATCGGCGGCGGCGAAGTGGTCGCCACCGAGGGTGATGTCACCACCCTGGCCCTGCAACGCACCACCCAGGAAGTGCGCCTGGGTGATCGCCTGTTCAGCGGCGAAGAGCGCTCGATCAACTCGACCTTCATGCCCAGCGCGCCAAAATCGGACATCAACGGGTTGATCCTGGACGTGCCTCGCGGCGTGACCCAGATCGGCGCACTGGACGTGGTCACCCTGAACAAGGGCCGCCGCGATGGGCTGATCGAAGGCAACGTGCTGGCGGTGATGAAGACCGGTGAAACCGTGCGCGACCGCATCACTGGCGAGCCGGTGAAAATCCCCGATGAGCGGGCCGGCCTGCTGATGGTGTTCCGCACTTACGACAAGCTCAGCTACGGCTTGGTGCTGTACGCCTCGCGCTCGCTGTCGGTGCTCGACAAGGTCCGTAATCCATAACGGGTCTCACAAGTTACCAACAGAGTTATCCACAGCTTGTTCCCGTTTGTACGGGATTTATAACGGTCAAGGATGATCGCATGTCATTACCTGAATCTGCTCCGGTTTCCCCTGCGGAACTGGAGGCTCGGCTACGCCTTCACCGCTTGCCGGAACTCGGTCCCAAGCGTTTCATGACCCTGATGGAGGCCTTCGGCTCGGCCTCCAAAGCCATCAGTGCACCAGCCAGCGCCTGGCGAGCGCTGGGCTTGCCCATCGCCTGCGCCGAGGCGCGACGCAACCCGGATGTGCGTGACGGCGCCGCCCATGCATTGGCCTGGCTAGAGCGTGCGGGCCAGCATTTACTGATGTGGGACCAACCCGACTACCCGGCGCTGCTGGCACAGATCAGCGACGCGCCGCCGCTGCTGTTCGTCGCTGGCGACGCCACCATTCTGGAAAAACCCCAGCTGGCGATGGTCGGCAGTCGCCGGGCATCGCGGCCGGGCATGGACACCGCGGCGGCGTTTTCCCGCAGCCTGGCCGGGGCCGGTTTTGTCATCACCAGCGGCCTGGCCCTGGGCATCGATGCGGCGGCCCATCAGGCGGCGCTGGACGTTGGCGGGCGCACCGTCGGCGTGCTGGGCACCGGCCTGGAAAATTTTTATCCACAGCGCAATCGTCGGCTGGCGGACGCCATGATTGCCCAAGGCAGCGCAGTGCTGTCGGAGTTCCCGTTGGACGCGCCGCCCCACGCCAGCAACTTTCCGCGTCGCAACCGGATCATCAGCGGCTTGTCCCTGGGGGTGCTGGTGGTGGAAGCCAGTGTCGCCAGCGGCTCGCTGATCACCGCCCGGCTGGCGGCGGAACAGGGCCGCGAGGTGTATGCCATTCCTGGATCGATCCATCACCCCGGCGCCCGGGGCTGCCATCAGCTGATCCGCGACGGTGCGGCGCTGGTGGAAACCGTCGAGCACATCCTCGAAGCGTTGCGCGGTTGGCAGCAGTTGCCGCTGGCCGCAACGCCTGAGCCGGTGACCCATCCGCTGCTGCGCCTGCTGCACGCCGCGCCGTTGAGCAGCGAGGCGTTGGCCGACGCCAGCGGCTGGGGCTTGCCCAAAGTGTTGGCGGCGTTGACCGAGCTGGAAATGGAAGGACGCGCCACCTGTGACAACGGGCGCTGGTTTGCGCGCTAGGTTTTATGGGGAAGATCGGTAAACTGCCCACAGCCTTATTTGCGTTGCGGGAGAATCTTTCATGGTCAACAGTTGGCGTGTGCAACAAGCCGCGCGAGAAATTCGCGCCGGGGCGGTGATTGCCTATCCAACCGAAGCGGTCTGGGGCCTGGGTTGTGACCCGTGGAACGAGGAGGCGGTGGAGCGCCTGCTGGCGATCAAGTCGCGGCTGCCCGACAAAGGCCTGATCCTGGTGGCTGACAACATCCACCAGTTCGACTTCCTGTTCGAAGACTTCCCCGAAACCTGGATGGACCGCATGGCCAGCACCTGGCCGGGGCCCAATACCTGGCTGGTGCCGCACCAGAACCTGCTGCCGGAATGGATCACCGGCGTACACGACACCGTCGCGCTACGGGTCAGCGACCATCCCACCGTGCGCGACTTGTGCTCGTTGGTCGGGCCGCTGGTGTCCACCTCGGCCAACCCCCAAGGGCGCCCGGCGGCGCGCACGCGGATTCGCGTCGAGCAGTATTTCCGCGGGCAGATCGACCTGGTGCTCGGCGGCAACCTGGGCGGGCGCAAGAACCCCAGCGTGATTCGCGACCTGGCCAGCGGCAAAGTGGTGCGACCGGACTGAGCCCGTATACAAACTCTGCACCTTGCACAAAACCACTGTGGGAGCGAGCTTGCTCGCGATGGGGTCAGGTCAGCGAGCATTGATATTGACTGAC
>NZ_FNOA01000044.1:0-15647 GCF_900106885.1 Pseudomonas sp. NFACC14 | reverse complement strand
GTTGAAATGGTAATGCCAGGTGACAACATTCAGATGACTGTTACCCTGATCAAGACCATCGCGATGGAAGACGGCCTGCGTTTCGCTATCCGTGAGGGCGGTCGTACCGTCGGCGCTGGTGTCGTGGCTAAAGTCATCGAGTAAACAGTTGTAATGTCTTTTTCGGGCCGGCATAATGGTCGGCCTGATTTTGTTTTAGGTCAGTAGCTCAATTGGCAGAGCGACGGTCTCCAAAACCGTAGGTTGGGGGTTCGATTCCCTCCTGACCTGCCAGATTCACTCAGTGTGTCTGGCTTTCTTTTCACAGGATCTTCATAGATGACTCCTAAAGCTGAAGCTCAAGGCTCTCGCTTCGATCTGCTCAAGTGGCTAGTGGTAGTCGCTTTGGTGGTTATTGGCGTTGTTGGCAATCAGTATTATTCTGCTTCGCCGATCCTGTACCGTGTACTTGCATTACTCGCCATTGCTGCTGTTGCTGCCTTTGTAGGCTTGCAGACGGCCAAGGGCAAGTCTTTCTTTGTACTCGCTAAGGAAGCTCGCACCGAGATTCGTAAAGTCGTATGGCCGACTCGCCAAGAAACCACGCAGACCACGTTGATCGTTGTGGCTGTTGTTCTGGTAATGGCGTTGCTGTTGTGGGGGCTCGACTCCCTGCTCGGCTGGCTTGTTTCCTTGATTGTTGGCTAAGGGTGTCCCGTGGCTAAGCGTTGGTACGTTGTGCATGCTTACTCGGGTTACGAGAAGCATGTCATGCGCTCGCTGATAGAGCGCGTAAAGCTGGCTGGCATGGAAGATGGCTTTGGCGAGATTCTGGTCCCCACTGAAGAAGTGGTTGAGATGCGTAATGGCCAGAAGCGCAAAAGTGAACGCAAGTTCTTTCCGGGTTACGTGCTGGTACAGATGGATATGAACGAAGGGACTTGGCACTTGGTCAAGGATACCCCTCGGGTGATGGGTTTCATCGGCGGTACCGCCGACAAGCCTGCGCCGATCACGGATAAAGAGGCAGAAGCGATTCTGCGTCGCGTCGCTGATGGTAGCGACAAGCCGAAGCCGAAGACGTTGTTTGAGCCAGGTGAGGTTGTACGCGTCACCGACGGGCCATTCGCTGATTTCAATGGCACGGTTGAAGAAGTTAACTACGAAAAGAGCCGGATCCAAGTGGCAGTGCTCATTTTCGGTCGCTCTACTCCGGTAGAGCTAGAGTTCAGTCAGGTCGAAAAGGTCTGATTGAGCAGGCATCCCAACCCCGCAGCCCAAGGCTGTGGGGTTTTGTCGTCACTGGGATAAACGCGCAAGTCACCGGGGAGCCTTTCGAGGCGTTAGAACCCGTAATTGGAGTGCCTCATGGCCAAGAAAATTACCGCTTACATCAAGCTGCAAGTGAAGGCCGCTCAGGCTAACCCAAGCCCACCTGTTGGTCCTGCACTGGGTCAGCACGGCGTGAACATCATGGAATTCTGCAAGGCCTTCAACGCCCGTACTCAGGGTCTTGAGCCAGGTCTGCCGACTCCAGTGATCATCACTGTCTACAGCGACCGTAGCTTCACCTTCGAAACAAAAAGCACCCCAGCTTCGGTTCTGCTGAAGAAGGCTGCAGGTTTGACCAGCGGTTCCGCTCGTCCAAACACCGTTAAGGTTGGCACCGTTACCCGTGCTCAGCTGGAAGAAATCGCGAAAACCAAAAACGCGGATCTGACTGCAGCTGATATGGATGCAGCCGTGCGTACTATCGCCGGTTCTGCTCGTAGCATGGGCCTTAACGTGGAGGGTGTGTAATGGCTAAGCTGACCAAGCGTCAAAAGGCTATCGCCGGCAAAATCGAAGCAGGCAAGGCCTACAACTTTGTAGACGCCGCCGCTCTGCTGTCCGAGCTGTCGACTGTCAAGTTCAGCGAGTCGTTCGACGTTGCTGTAAACCTGGGCGTTGACCCACGTAAATCCGACCAGGTCGTTCGTAGCGCTACCGTGCTGCCACACGGCACTGGCAAGACCGTTCGTGTAGCTGTCTTCACCCAGGGCCCAGCAGCTGAAGCTGCTCTGGCTGCTGGTGCTGATCGCGTCGGCATGGACGATCTGGCTGCCGAAATGAAAGGTGGCGACCTGAACTATGACGTAGTGATCGCATCTCCAGATGCCATGCGCGTTGTAGGCCAGCTGGGTCAGATCCTCGGTCCACGTGGTCTGATGCCTAACCCTAAAGTCGGCACCGTAACGCCAGACGTAGCCACCGCGGTTAAAAACGCCAAGGCTGGTCAGGTTCGTTATCGCACCGACAAAAACGGCATCATCCACACTTCCGTTGGCAAGATCGGCTTCGACGCCGTCAAGCTGAAGGAAAACGTTGAAGCCCTGATCGCTGATCTGAAGCGTATCAAGCCAGCTTCTTCGAAAGGTATCTACGTCAAGCGCGTTACCCTGAGCACCACTATGGGCCCAGGTCTGGTCATCGACCAGAGCTCGCTCGACGCGTAAGACTCAAGGTTGGCGCGAGCGATCGCGCCAGTCGAAAAATTGGGGTCCCTGCCTGGCGGGGGCTGTCCAAGACCGTAGGCGACGCAAGTCTTAAACCACAAGCCTACGCAGATGGTGCTCCCGGTTCCTTACCGAATCAGACACCAAAACGACATTCGGTTTCGACCGAATGAAACGGTAACAAGCAGGAGTTAAACCCGTGGCAATTAAACTCGAAGACAAGAAGGCCATCGTCGCTGAAGTCAACGAGGCTGCCAAAGCTGCTCTGTCCGCTGTCGTGGCTGATGCCCGTGGCGTAACAGTAGGCGCTATGACCGGACTCCGTAAAGAGGCTCGTGAAGCTGGCGTTTACGTACGTGTTGTACGTAACACCCTGCTCAAGCGCGCTGTTGCTGACACTGAGTACAGTGTCCTCAACGACGTGTTCACCGGCCCGACCTTGATCGCGTTCTCCACCCAACATCCTGGCGCTGCTGCCCGTTTGTTCAAGGAATTCGCCAAAGGTCAGGACAAGTTCGAGATTAAGGCAGCTGCGTTCGAGGGCAAGTTCCTCGCAGCTAACCAGATCGACGTACTGGCAACTCTGCCGACCCGTGACGAAGCAATTTCCCAGCTGATGAGCGTGATTCAAGGCGCAACCAGCAAATTGGCTCGTACTCTGGCGGCACTGCGCGACCAGAAAGAAGCTGCCGCAGCCTAAGGCTCGACACTCCTTTTCGCGTTTTTTGTTTATTTCGATGGTCGCGTAGGCCGTCCCCCAATCCAGGAATTTAGAGTCATGTCTATCTCTCAAAACGATATCCTCGAAGCCGTTGGCAACATGTCCGTAATGGAAGTTGTTGAGCTGATCAAAGCTTTCGAAGAAAAATTCGGTGTTACCGCTGCTGCTGCTTCCGCTGGTCCAGCTGCTGCTGTTGCCGTTGCTGAAGAGCAAACCGAATTCAACGTCATGCTGACCGAAGCTGGCGAGAAGAAAGTAAACGTGATCAAGGCAGTACGTGAACTGACCGGTCTGGGCCTGAAAGAAGCCAAGGCTGTAGTTGACGGCGCTCCTGCCATGGTTCTGGAAGCTGTTGCCAAAGACGCAGCTGACAAAGCCAAGGCCACTCTGGAAGAAGCAGGCGCTAAAGTCGAGCTGAAGTAAGCATCGACTTTGCGTCTCCAGCCCGAGCGTTAAGCGACAGGCTGATGGCTGGTGGCTCTTGCCACCGGCCTTTTTCCGTTATTGGCAGCCGACTGGGTCGGTGTCGATAGCGCGCTGTAACCACCCGATGTGGTGGCGCAAACCATGGGGTTTGCACGATTTTCTGGCTGCTCCCGTCGGGAGGGGCCAAACAAGCAGGTGACCAAGCTGGGGAACGCTGATGGCTTACTCATATACTGAGAAAAAACGTATCCGCAAGGACTTTAGCAAGTTGCCGGACGTCATGGATGTGCCGTACCTCCTGGCCATCCAGCTGGATTCGTATCGTGAATTCTTGCAAGCGGGAGCGACTAAAGATCAGTTCCGCGACGTGGGCCTGCATGCGGCCTTCAAATCCGTTTTCCCGATCATCAGCTACTCCGGCAATGCTGCGCTGGAGTACGTCGGTTATCGCCTGGGCGAACCGGCATTTGATGTCAAAGAATGCGTATTGCGCGGTGTTACTTACGCCGTACCTTTGCGGGTAAAAGTGCGCCTGATCATTTTCGACAAAGAATCGTCGAACAAAGCGATCAAGGACATCAAAGAGCAAGAAGTCTACATGGGTGAAATCCCCCTGATGACTGAAAACGGTACCTTCGTAATCAACGGTACCGAGCGTGTAATCGTTTCCCAGCTGCACCGTTCCCCGGGCGTGTTCTTCGACCACGACCGTGGCAAGACGCACAGCTCAGGCAAACTGCTTTACTCCGCGCGCATCATTCCTTACCGCGGTTCGTGGCTGGACTTCGAGTTCGACCCGAAAGACTGCGTATTCGTGCGTATCGACCGTCGTCGCAAGCTGCCTGCATCGGTACTGCTGCGCGCGCTCGGCTATACCACCGAGGAAGTGCTGGACGCGTTCTACACCACCAACGTCTTCCATGTGCAAGGTGAAAACCTCAGCCTGGAACTGGTGCCTCAGCGCCTGCGCGGTGAAATCGCTGTCCTCGATATCCAGGATGACAAAGGCAAGGTTATTGTCGAGCAGGGTCGTCGTATCACCGCTCGCCACATCAACCAGCTGGAAAAAGCCGGGATCAAAGAGCTGCAAGTGCCGATCGACTACGTCCTGGGTCGCACCACGGCCAAGGTCATCGTGCATCCGGCCACCGGCGAAATCATTGCAGAGTGCAATACCGAGCTGACCACCGAGATCCTGGCGAAAATCGCCAAGGCCCAGGTCGTTCGTATCGAAACCCTGTACACCAACGACATCGACTGCGGTCCGTTCATCTCCGACACGCTGAAGATCGACTCCACCGGCAACCAACTGGAAGCCCTGGTCGAGATCTATCGCATGATGCGTCCTGGCGAGCCGCCAACCAAGGATGCGGCCGAGACCCTGTTCAACAACCTGTTCTTCAGCCCTGAGCGCTATGACCTGTCTGCGGTCGGCCGGATGAAGTTCAACCGTCGTATCGGTCGTACCGAGATCGAAGGTTCGGGCGTGCTGAACAAGGACGACATCGTTGCGGTCCTCAAGACCCTGGTCGACATCCGTAACGGCAAAGGCATCGTCGATGACATCGACCACCTGGGTAACCGTCGTGTTCGCTGTGTAGGCGAGATGGCCGAGAACCAGTTCCGTGTTGGCCTGGTGCGCGTAGAGCGTGCGGTCAAGGAACGTCTGTCGATGGCTGAAAGCGAAGGCCTGATGCCGCAAGACCTGATCAACGCCAAGCCTGTTGCTGCGGCGGTGAAGGAGTTCTTCGGTTCGAGCCAGCTGTCCCAGTTCATGGACCAGAACAACCCGCTGTCCGAGATCACCCACAAGCGTCGTGTCTCCGCACTCGGCCCGGGCGGTCTGACCCGTGAGCGTGCAGGCTTCGAAGTTCGTGACGTACACCCGACTCACTACGGTCGTGTCTGCCCGATCGAGACGCCGGAAGGTCCGAACATCGGTCTGATCAACTCCCTGGCGGCCTATGCGCGCACCAACCAGTACGGCTTCCTCGAGAGCCCGTACCGCGTGGTGAAAGACGCCCTGGTTACCGACGAGATCGTGTTCCTGTCCGCCATCGAAGAAGCCGATCACGTGATCGCCCAGGCTTCGGCCACGATGAACGACAAGAAGGTCCTGGTCGACGAGCTGGTAGCTGTTCGTCACCTGAACGAGTTCACCGTCAAGGCGCCGGAAGACGTCACCTTGATGGACGTATCGCCGAAGCAGGTAGTGTCGGTCGCAGCGTCGCTGATCCCGTTCCTCGAGCACGACGACGCCAACCGTGCGTTGATGGGTTCGAACATGCAGCGTCAAGCTGTACCCACCCTGCGTGCCGACAAGCCGCTGGTCGGTACCGGCATGGAGCGTAACGTTGCCCGTGACTCCGGCGTTTGCGTCGTGGCGCGTCGTGGTGGCGTGATCGATTCCGTCGACGCCAGCCGTATCGTGGTTCGTGTTGCCGATGACGAAGTTGAAACTGGCGAAGCCGGTGTCGACATCTATAACCTGACCAAATACACCCGCTCCAACCAGAACACCTGCATCAACCAGCGTCCGCTGGTAAGCAAGGGTGATCGGGTTCAGCGCAGCGACATCATGGCCGACGGTCCGTCCACCGATATGGGTGAGCTGGCGTTGGGTCAGAACATGCGCATCGCGTTCATGGCATGGAACGGCTTCAACTTCGAAGACTCCATCTGCCTGTCCGAGCGTGTGGTTCAGGAAGACCGCTTCACCACGATCCACATCCAGGAACTGACCTGTGTGGCCCGTGACACCAAGCTTGGCCCAGAGGAAATCACTGCGGACATCCCGAACGTGGGTGAAGCCGCACTGAACAAGCTGGACGAAGCCGGTATCGTTTATGTAGGTGCCGAAGTCGGCGCAGGCGACATCCTGGTGGGCAAGGTCACTCCGAAAGGCGAGACTCAGCTGACTCCGGAAGAAAAACTGCTGCGTGCCATCTTCGGTGAAAAAGCCAGCGACGTTAAAGACACCTCCCTGCGCGTGCCTACCGGCACCAAAGGTACCGTCATCGACGTACAGGTCTTCACTCGCGACGGCGTTGAGCGTGATGCTCGTGCACTGTCCATCGAGAAGACTCAGCTCGACGAGATCCGCAAGGACCTGAACGAAGAGTTCCGGATCGTCGAAGGCGCAACTTTCGAGCGTCTGCGTTCCGCCCTGGTCGGCCACAAAGCCGAAGGCGGCGCGGGCCTGAAGAAAGGTCAGGAAATCACCGACGAAGTCCTCGACGGTCTTGAGCATGGCCAGTGGTTCAAACTGCGCATGGCTGAAGATGCTCTGAACGAGCAGCTCGAGAAGGCCCAGGCCTATATCGTTGATCGCCGCCGTCTGCTGGACGACAAGTTCGAAGACAAGAAGCGCAAGCTGCAGCAAGGCGATGACCTGGCTCCAGGCGTGCTGAAAATCGTCAAGGTTTACCTGGCAATCCGTCGTCGTATCCAACCGGGCGACAAGATGGCCGGTCGTCACGGTAACAAGGGTGTGGTCTCCGTGATCATGCCGGTTGAAGACATGCCGCACGATGCCAATGGCACCCCGGTCGATGTGGTCCTCAACCCGTTGGGCGTACCTTCGCGTATGAACGTCGGTCAGATCCTTGAAACCCACCTGGGCCTCGCGGCCAAAGGCTTGGGCGAGAAGATCAACCGGATGATCGAAGAGCAGCGCAAGGTCGCGGACCTGCGTAAGTTCCTGCACGAGATCTACAACGAGATCGGCGGACGCAACGAAGAGCTGGACACCTTCTCCGACCAGGAAATCCTGGATCTGGCGAAGAACCTGCGCGGCGGCGTTCCAATGGCTACTCCGGTGTTCGACGGTGCCAAGGAAAGCGAAATCAAGGCCATGCTGAAACTGGCAGACCTGCCGGAAAGCGGCCAGATGCAGCTGTTCGACGGCCGTACCGGCAACAAGTTCGAGCGCCCGGTTACCGTTGGCTACATGTACATGCTGAAGCTGAACCACTTGGTGGACGACAAGATGCACGCTCGTTCTACCGGTTCTTACAGCCTGGTTACCCAGCAGCCGCTGGGTGGTAAGGCGCAGTTCGGTGGTCAGCGTTTCGGGGAGATGGAGGTCTGGGCACTGGAAGCGTACGGTGCTGCATACACTCTGCAAGAAATGCTCACAGTGAAGTCGGACGATGTGAACGGCCGGACCAAGATGTACAAAAACATCGTGGACGGCGATCACCGTATGGAGCCGGGCATGCCCGAGTCTTTCAACGTGTTGATCAAGGAAATTCGTTCCCTCGGCATCGATATCGATCTGGAAACCGAATAACACGTGACGCGAATCGAGAGCGGGGCTGTTTTGCCCGCTCTCTGCTCCGCCAGGAGGAAAGGCCTTGAAAGACCTACTGAATTTGCTGAAAAACCAGGGTCAAGTCGAAGAGTTCGACGCCATCCGTATTGGATTGGCCTCGCCTGAGATGATCCGTTCGTGGTCGTTCGGTGAAGTAAAAAAGCCGGAAACCATCAACTACCGTACGTTCAAACCCGAGCGTGACGGCCTGTTCTGCGCCAAGATCTTTGGCCCGGTAAAGGATTACGAGTGCCTGTGCGGTAAGTACAAGCGCTTGAAGCACCGTGGTGTGATCTGCGAGAAGTGCGGCGTTGAAGTCGCGCTGGCAAAAGTTCGTCGTGAGCGCATGGCCCACATCGAACTGGCCTCGCCAGTTGCCCACATCTGGTTCCTGAAATCGCTGCCGTCCCGTATCGGCCTGCTGATGGACATGACCCTGCGTGATATCGAACGCGTTCTCTACTTCGAGAGCTATGTCGTTATCGATCCGGGCATGACCACCCTTGAGAAAGGTCAGCTGCTGAACGACGAGCAGTACTTCGAAGCGCTGGAAGAGTTCGGTGACGATTTTGATGCCCGCATGGGTGCCGAAGCTGTCCGCGAACTGCTGCACGCTATCGACCTGGAGCACGAGATTGGCCGCCTGCGTGAAGAAATTCCGCAAACCAACTCCGAAACCAAGATCAAGAAACTGTCCAAGCGTCTGAAGTTGATGGAAGCCTTCCAGGGTTCCGGCAACCTGCCAGAGTGGATGGTGCTGACCGTTCTGCCGGTACTGCCGCCAGACCTGCGTCCACTGGTTCCCCTCGATGGCGGTCGCTTCGCGACTTCCGACCTCAACGATTTGTATCGTCGAGTGATCAACCGTAACAACCGCTTGAAGCGCCTGCTCGACCTGTCCGCTCCGGACATCATCGTGCGCAACGAAAAGCGTATGTTGCAGGAAGCGGTCGACGCATTGCTCGACAACGGTCGTCGTGGCCGCGCTATCACCGGTTCCAACAAGCGTCCTCTGAAGTCCCTGGCTGACATGATCAAGGGTAAGCAGGGCCGTTTCCGTCAGAACTTGCTCGGTAAGCGTGTCGACTACTCCGGTCGTTCGGTTATTACCGTAGGCCCGACGCTGCGTCTGCACCAGTGCGGTCTGCCCAAGAAGATGGCCCTGGAGCTGTTCAAGCCGTTCATTTTCGGCAAGCTGGAAATGCGTGGTCTCGCTACCACCATCAAGGCGGCCAAGAAGATGGTCGAGCGCGAGCTGCCAGAAGTCTGGGACGTTCTCGCCGAAGTGATTCGCGAACACCCAGTGCTGCTCAACCGTGCACCGACCCTTCACCGTCTGGGTATCCAGGCGTTTGAACCGGTACTGATCGAAGGTAAGGCTATCCAGCTGCACCCGCTGGTCTGTGCTGCGTACAACGCCGACTTCGACGGCGACCAAATGGCCGTGCACGTGCCGCTGACGCTGGAAGCCCAGCTCGAAGCGCGCGCGTTGATGATGTCGACCAACAACATCCTGTCGCCAGCCAACGGTGAGCCAATCATCGTTCCGTCGCAGGACGTTGTATTGGGTCTGTACTACATGACTCGTGAAGCGATCAACGCCAAGGGCGAAGGTCGTGTGTTCGCGGATCTGCAGGAAGTTGACCGTGTGTTCCGTGCTGGCGAAGCCGCACTGCATGCCAAGGTCAAAGTGCGGATCAACGAGACCGTGAACGATCGTGATGGCGGCAGCGTGACCAACACCCGTATTGTCGACACCACCGTCGGCCGTGCGCTGTTGTTCCAGGTTGTGCCAAAAGGCCTGTCCTTCGACGTCGTCAACCTGCCGATGAAGAAAAAGGCGATCTCCAAGCTGATCAACCAGTGCTACCGCGTGGTGGGTCTGAAAGAGACCGTGATCTTCGCTGACCAGTTGATGTACACCGGTTTTGCCTATTCGACCATTTCCGGCGTTTCCATCGGCGTTAACGACTTCGTTATCCCGGATGAAAAAGCCCGCATCATCGGTGCTGCCACCGAAGAAGTGAAAGAGATCGAAAGCCAGTACGCCTCCGGCCTGGTAACCCAGGGCGAGAAGTACAACAAGGTGATCGACCTCTGGTCCAAGGCGAACGACGAAGTCTCCAAGGCGATGATGGCCAACCTCTCGAAAGAGAAAGTCATCGACCGTCATGGCAACGAAGTCGACCAGGAATCGTTCAACTCGATGTACATGATGGCCGACTCGGGCGCACGGGGTTCTGCTGCGCAGATCCGTCAGCTCGCCGGTATGCGTGGCCTGATGGCCAAGCCGGACGGCTCCATCATCGAGACCCCGATTACCGCGAACTTCCGTGAAGGCTTGAGCGTACTCCAGTACTTCATCTCCACTCACGGTGCTCGTAAGGGTCTTGCGGATACCGCGTTGAAAACCGCGAACTCTGGTTACCTGACTCGTCGTCTGGTAGACGTCGCGCAGGATCTGGTCGTGACCGAGATCGATTGCGGCACCGAACATGGCCTGGTCATGACGCCGCACATTGAAGGCGGTGACGTTGTAGAGCCGTTGGGTGAACGCGTACTGGGTCGTGTCATCGCTCGTGACGTATTCAAGCCGGGTACCGAGGACGTGATCGTTCCTGCAGGCACCCTGGTTGACGAGAAGTGGGTCGAGTTCATCGAACTCAACAGCATCGACGAAGTGATCGTACGTTCGCCGATCAGCTGCGAAACCCGCTATGGCATCTGCGCCAAGTGCTACGGTCGCGACCTGGCACGTGGTCACCAGGTGAACATCGGTGAAGCGGTCGGCGTTATCGCTGCCCAGTCCATCGGTGAGCCGGGTACCCAGCTGACGATGCGTACGTTCCACATCGGTGGTGCGGCAAGCCGGACCTCCGCTGCCGACAGCGTCCAGGTGAAGAATGGCGGTACTGTCCGTCTGCACAACCTCAAGCACGTAGAGCGCGTTGACGGTCACCTGGTGGCTGTGTCGCGTTCCGGTGAGCTGGCCATCGCTGACGACTTCGGTCGCGAGCGCGAGCGCTACAAGCTGCCGTACGGTGCTGTGATTTCGGTCAAGGAAGGTGACAAGGTCGACGCTGGCGCCATCGTGGCCAAGTGGGACCCGCACACCCACCCGATCGTGACCGAGATGAAAGGTACCGTGACCTACGTGGGCATGGAAGAAGGCATCACGATCAAGCGTCAGACCGACGAATTGACCGGTATGACCAACATTGAAGTACTCGACGCGAAAGATCGTCCAGCTGCCGGCAAGGACATCCGTCCGGCCGTGAAGATGGTCGACGACAACGGCAAGGATCTGTTGCTGCCAGGCACTGACGTAATCGCTCAGTACTTCCTGCCAGCGAACGCCCTGGTCGGTGTAGCGGACGGTGCGCGGATCGCGATCGGTGATGTTATCGCCCGTATCCCGCAGGAAACTTCGAAAACCCGCGACATCACCGGTGGTCTGCCGCGTGTTGCCGACTTGTTCGAAGCCCGTCGTCCGAAAGAAGCCTCGATTCTGGCTGAAGTCAGCGGCACCATCGCGTTCGGTAAAGAGACCAAGGGCAAGCGCCGCCTGGTCATTACACCGAACGACGGTAGCGATCCGTACGAAGAGCTGATTCCGAAGTGGCGTCACCTGAACGTCTTCGAAGGCGAACAGGTAAACCGCGGCGAAGTTATCTCGGACGGCCCGAGCGATCCACACGACATCCTGCGTCTGCTGGGTGTGAGTGCGCTGGCCAAGTACATCGTGAACGAGATCCAGGACGTTTACCGTCTGCAAGGCGTGAAGATCAACGACAAGCACATCGAGACCATCCTGCGTCAGATGCTGCGTAAGGTCGAGATCGCTGAATCCGGCGACTCGAGTTTCATCAAGGGCGACCAGATGGAACTGACTCACGTACTGGTGGAAAACGAGCGCCTGGCGACCGAAGACAAGTTTGTCTCCAAGTTCACTCGCGTGCTGCTGGGTATCACCAAGGCGTCGTTGTCCACCGAATCGTTCATCTCGGCGGCTTCCTTCCAGGAAACCACCCGTGTACTGACCGAAGCGGCGGTAACCGGCAAGCGCGATTACCTGCGCGGCCTGAAAGAAAACGTGGTCGTGGGTCGTCTGATCCCGGCCGGTACCGGTTTGGCCTATCACAGCGAGCGCAAGCGTCGCCGTGATGCCGACAAGCCGTTGCGCGTAAGCGCCAGTGAAGTGGAAGCTGCACTGACCGAAGCACTGAACTCGAGTGGTAACTGAGTTCTGCGGTAATTGAGTGCCTGGCCCTGGTCGCCCCGTTCGGCGGATCGAGACAAATTGTCGAGATCCGGCGGGCGGGGAGGTCGGGGCCTTGCCTTGACTGGGGACAAGATCCTCTTTAGACTCTTGATCCCCTAAATTTGGCGGGAATTCGTTCCTGCCATTTTGCTTTTCTTGTAAGACAATAGCGTCGCAAGACAACAGTGGAGCTAGTAGATGGCAACTATCAACCAGCTGGTACGTCAGCCGCGTAAGCGTATCGTCGAGAAATCCGACGTGCCTGCGCTGCAGAACTGCCCGCAACGTCGTGGCGTATGCACCCGTGTGTATACCACCACGCCGAAAAAACCTAACTCGGCACTGCGTAAAGTATGCCGTGTGCGTCTGACCAACGGTTTCGAGGTTTCCTCGTACATCGGCGGTGAAGGCCACAACCTGCAAGAACACAGCGTGGTCCTGATCCGCGGCGGTCGTGTAAAAGACTTGCCAGGTGTTCGTTACCACACCGTTCGCGGCTCTTTGGATACTTCCGGCGTTAAAGGTCGTAACCAAGGTCGTTCGAAGTACGGTACCAAGCGTCCGAAATAATCGGCCGTTTAGCAGTTTTTAATTTTATTGAGTCGATAAGAGTAAGGTCGGGCACGCATCCGCTGTCCCGGGCTAACCTGAAGACCGTTTGAGGGCTTATCAATGCCAAGACGTCGCGTAGCAGCCAAACGTGAGATTCTGGACGATCCGAAATACGGAAGCCAGATTCTCGCCAAGTTCATGAACCACGTAATGGAAAGCGGCAAGAAAGCCGTTGCCGAGCGTATCGTTTATGGCGCACTGGACAAAGTTAAGGAACGCAAGAACAGCGATCCCCTGGAAATCTTCGAGAAAGCTCTCGACGCCATCGCTCCGCTGGTCGAAGTGAAGTCGCGCCGTGTGGGCGGTGCTACTTACCAGGTTCCGGTCGAAGTTCGTCCGTCCCGTCGTAACGCCCTGGCAATGCGCTGGCTGGTAGACTTCGCCCGCAAGCGCGGCGAGAAGTCCATGGCTCTGCGTTTGGCTGGTGAACTGTTGGACGCTGCTGAAGGTAAAGGTGCTGCAGTTAAGAAGCGTGAAGACGTGCACCGTATGGCTGAAGCCAACAAGGCTTTCTCGCACTACCGCTTCTAATTTTAGCGTCACTCAATTTGCGAGGGCTTTATGGCTCGTACTACACCGATTAACCGCTACCGTAACATCGGTATCGTTGCTCACGTGGATGCTGGTAAAACCACCACCACCGAGCGCGTCCTTTTTTACACCGGCAAGAGTCACAAAATGGGCGAGGTGCATGACGGCGCCGCGACCACAGACTGGATGGTGCAGGAGCAGGAGCGTGGTATTACCATTACTTCTGCTGCTATCACCGCCTTCTGGAAAGGTTCCGAGAAGCAGTACCCGCACGAGCACCGCTTCAACGTTATCGATACCCCGGGCCACGTAGACTTCACCATCGAAGTTGAACGTTCCCTGCGTGTACTCGACGGCGCTGTCGTTGTGTTCTGTGGTACCTCGGGTGTTGAGCCTCAGTCGGAAACCGTATGGCGTCAGGCCAACAAGTACGGCGTTCCACGTCTTGTTTACGTAAACAAGATGGACCGCGCCGGTGCCAACTTCCTGCGCGTGATCGCTCAGATCAAGCAGCGCCTGGGTCACACTCCAGTGCCGATCCAGCTGGCTATCGGTTCCGAAGACAACTTCCAGGGTCAGATCGATCTGATCAACATGCAAGCTGTCTACTGGAACGATTCCGACAAGGGCATGGTCCCTGTTCGCAAGGATATTCCTGCCGAACTGTTGGAAGAAGCCGAGCAATGGCGCAGCAACATGGTTGAGGCAGCGGCCGAAGCCAGCGAAGAGCTGATGAACAAGTACCTCGAAGGTGAAGAGCTCACCAACGAGGAAATCAAGGCCGCTCTGCGTCAGCGTACTATCGCTGGTGAGATCGTTCTGGCTGTTTGCGGTTCTTCCTTCAAGAACAAGGGTGTTCCCCTGGTTCTCGACGCCGTTATCGACTTCCTGCCTGCTCCAACCGACATTCCTGCTATCAAGGGTTCCAACCCGGATAACGAGGAAGAGGAAATGGAGCGTCACGCAAGTGACGACGAGCCGTTCGCGGCTTTGGCGTTCAAGATCGCTACCGACCCATTCGTGGGTACCTTGACCTTTGTTCGGGTTTACTCGGGCGTGTTGGCCTCCGGCGACGGCGTGATCAACTCGGTAAAAGGCAAGAAAGAGCGTGTGGGTCGTATGGTGCAGATGCACGCAAACGCCCGTGAAGAAATCAAGGAAGTACGCGCTGGTGACATCGCGGCCTTGATCGGCATGAAGGACGTCACCACCGGTGAAACTTTGTGCAACGCTGACAAGCCAATCATCCTGGTTCGCATGGACTTCCCGGAGCCGGTTATTTCGGTTGCCGTTGAGCCTAAGACCAAGGACGACCAGGAAAAAATGGGTATCGCTCTGGGCAAGCTTGCTCAGGAAGACCCGTCTTTCCGCGTCAAGACTGATGAAGAGACTGGTCAAACGATCATCTCCGGCATGGGCGAGTTGCACCTGGACATCCTGGTTGACCGGATGCGCCGTGAGTTCAACGTCGAAGCCAACATCGGTAAGCCTCAGGTTTCCTATCGTGAGCGCATCACGAAGAGCTGTGAAATCGAAGGCAAGTTCGTTCGCCAGTCCGGTGGTCGTGGCCAGTTCGGTCACTGCTGGATCCGTTTTGCACCGGCTGACGAAGGTCAGGAAGGTCTGCAATTCCTGAACGAAGTCGTAGGTGGTGTGGTTCCTAAGGAATACATCCCGGCGATCCAGAAGGGTATCGAAGAGCAGATGAAGAACGGCGTTGTCGCCGGCTATCCGCTGATCGGCCTGAAGGCGACTGTGTTCGATGGTTCTTACCATGACGTCGACTCCAACGAGATGGCGTTTAAGGTGGCTGCCTCCATGGCAACCAAGCAGCTGGCCCAGAAGGGTGGTGGTGAGTTGCTTGAGCCGATCATGGCGGTGGAAGTCGTTACGCCTGAAGACTACATGGGTGATGTCATGGGCGACCTTAACCGTCGTCGTGGCATGATTCTGGGTATGGAAGATACGGTTTCCGGCAAAGTGATTCGTGCCGAGGTGCCGTTGGGTGAGATGTTCGGTTACGCAACCGACGTTCGCTCCATGTCTCAGGGTCGCGCAAGCTACTCTATGGAATTCAAAAAATACAATACAGCTCCGTCGCATATCGTCGAGACTGTTACCAAAAAGCAAGGCTGATTCAGCCCCTTTAAGCTAGGAGTTAATTGTCGTGGCTAAAGAAAAATTTGAACGGAACAAACCGCACGTCAACGTTGGCACCATCGGTCACGTTGACCACGGTAAAACCACGCTGACCGCTGCTCTGACCCGTGTCTGCTCCGAAGTTTTCGGTTCGGCCAAGGTTGACTTCGA